>CAYUDA010000370.1:0-1057 GCA_964443425.1 uncultured Acidimicrobiaceae bacterium | reverse complement strand
CGCGGGTTGCCTGGGTTCCCAATCACCCGGCCCACCAGCCCCACCCGGTCGAACACCCTGGCCGAAGCCCAGGCCGCGGCCGACGCCGGGGTGCCGATCCGGGTCGGGGTCAACGCCGGCTCGCTCGACAAGGACCTGCTCGCCCGCTACGGCGCTCCCGTTCCCGAAGCCCTCGTCGCCTCCGCGCTGGCGGAGATCCGCCTCCTCGAGGAGGTCGGCTTCGAGGACATCAAGATCTCGGTCAAGCACTCCCACGTGCCGTCGATGGTCGAGGCGTACCGGCTGCTCTCGGAGCGCATCGACTACCCGCTCCACCTCGGTGTCACCGAAGCCGGCCCGCCCCCCGGCGGTCTCATCAAGTCGGTGGCCGGCATCTCCGCCTTGCTGCTGGAGGGGATCGGCGACACGATCCGCTTCTCGCTCACCGCCGACCCGGTAGAGGAAGCGAAGGCGGGACGCAAGCTGCTCGAGTACCTCGGGCTACGGGAGCGCAAGGGCCTCGACCTCATCGCCTGCCCCTCCTGCGGGCGGGCCGAAGTGGACGTCATCGAGGTGGCGGCCAAGGCCCAGGCCGCCCTCGAAGCCGAGAACCTTGCGGTGCAGGTGGCGGTGATGGGCTGCGTGGTCAACGGCCCCGGTGAGGCCCGCGAAGCGGACCTCGGGATCGCCGCCGGACGGGGCCGCGGCCACCTCTTCGTCAAAGGTCAGGTGGTGCGGGTGGTGGCGGAGGAGGACATGGTCGACGCCCTCGTCGACGAGGCCCGCCGCCTGGTGGCCGAAGGGGTGGAGGCCCGCCTCGCCGCGGCCGACGTCACCGCCGCCGACCTCGCCGAGGCGCAGCGCCTCGACCTGCTCGGTGTCCAGGGCGACGCCAACCGGGCCGAGGATCGCCGGGCCGCGGTGGCGGAGGTCGCCGCCGGCGACGGACCCGCCAGCGCCTGAGTCGGGCGGGACGGGGGTGGGGCGATAGACTCCGCCGCCACGAACCGACCGTGGAGTGATCGTGCGCTGGTCCCAAGCCTTCATCCCCACCCTGCGCGACGACCCGGCCGACGCC
>CAYUDA010000369.1:0-1335 GCA_964443425.1 uncultured Acidimicrobiaceae bacterium | reverse complement strand
GATGGCGGCCGTGTTCATCGGTGGAAGCTCGATCGCCGGCGGCGAGGGGTTCATCATCGGGACCTTCTTCGGGGCCTACATCATCGGCTCGCTCGAGGCCGGGGTCGTCGCAACCGGGATCGGCGGCTACTGGACCCAGCTGGTGAGCGGTTTGGTCATGGCGGCCTCCGTCGTCCTCAACATCGTCATCGGAGACGGGCGTCTGACGGCGGCCTCGAATCGGGTCCGGAGCTGGGCGACCCCGTCGCGAGGCGACGGAGGGTAGCGACACGGCAGAACCACAGCAGAGAGGAAGCGAGGGAGGTTGGCACCATTCACCGAGGCTTACAGGAAGACAACCCTCGAGTAGCAAGGGGAAGAGGATGAAGCGTTCGACCCGACTGATCGCCCTGCTTGCGGCGATCACCCTCATCTTGGCGGCCTGCGGATCCGACGACAACTCGGACTCGAGCACGACCGTCGCCGCCAGCGCCATGGGGGACGAAATCACCGTCTACATGCAGATGGGTGGCAACCAGGGTGACCCGTCGACGCTGGCCCGTACCAACGGGGCCAAGGCGGCGGCGGAGGCCCTCAACGTCAAGCTCATCGAGCAGTACTCGGGTTGGGACCCGCAGGCGATGATCGAGCAGTTCAAGGAAGCCGCGGCGGCAGACCCGGATGGCATCGTGATCATGGGGCACCCAGGTGAAGACGCCTTCGCGTCCCTCGTCGCCGATGCCGAGAGCCGCGGGATCGTCATCACCAGTGGCAACAACCCGCTGCCGAATCTCCAGGCGCAATACCAGGCCTCCGGGTTCGGTTACGCCGGCGCCGACCTGCACGCCGGTGGGTACTTGACCGGCCAGGCGATGGTCGCCGCCGGGCTGCAACCCGGCGACAAGGCCGTCGTCTACGACATCTGGCACAACGAATCCCGCAGCGTCAGCTCGCAGGGCATCTACGACGCCTTGACCGACGCCGGGCTCGAGGTCGAGAAGCTGGACGTCTCCGACGAGGTCGATCAGGAGGCCTCGCTGGCCATCCCGATCCTGACGGCCTACCTGGCGGATCATCCTGACATCAAGGCGATCGGCACCCAGCACGGCAACATCACGGCCAACTTGATGAAGGTGCTCGAGGCGGCCGGCAAGGCGCCCGGTGAGGTGATCGTCGGCGGCATCGACCTGTCACCGGCCACCATCGAGGGGATCGAGGCGGGCTACATCAGCGTCAGCTTCGACCAGGTGCTCTACCTGCAGGGCTACCTGCCCATCTTGCAGGTCGCGCTCACGTCGCGGTACCTGATCCCCGGCCTGAACGTCAACACCGGGGTCGGCACGGTCACCCCGGCCA
>CAYUDA010000368.1:0-1390 GCA_964443425.1 uncultured Acidimicrobiaceae bacterium | reverse complement strand
TCGAGCAGGAGGAGACCCGCTACCTGCTGGTCGACTCCGTCAACCGCCTTCCCGACCGGGAACGCCTCGTCGTCACCCTCTACTACTACGAGGGGCTCACCCTGGCCGAGATCGGCAAGGTCCTCAGTGTCACCGAGTCCCGGGTGTGCCAGATCCACACCAAGGCGGTGATGAGCCTCCGCAACCGTCTCATGGAGCCGCCCTACACCCACCGCTGACCCCGGGCTGGTCTCCGCACCACACCCGCAGTACACTCCCGCCCCGAAACCGCACGTCCACCGCAATCTCCGTGGGTCGGGGCTCTGCCCCGAGGAGGCTCGAAGGGTGGGCGGAGGAACAACCCACAATCAGGAGGAACCACGTGGCAGTCGTCACCATGCGGCAGCTGCTGGAAGCCGGAGTCCACTTCGGTCACCAGACGCGCCGGTGGAATCCCAAGATGCGCCCCTACATCTTCGGTGAGCGCAACGGGATCCACATCATCGATCTCCGTCAAACCCTCGAACAGGTCGAGCGCGCCGCCACGGTGGCCCGCGACACCGCCGCCGGAGGCGGCGCGGTGCTGTTCGTCGGGACCAAGAAGCAGGCCCAAGCCGCCATCCAGGAGGCGGCGGAGCGGGCCGGCATGCCCTACGTCAACCATCGCTGGCTGGGCGGCATGCTCACCAACTTCCAGACCATCCACAAGCGCATCCGCTACATGCTCGAACTCGAGCGCATGGAGAGTTCCGGCGAGATGGAGGCGTTGCCCAAAAAGGAGCGCCTCAAGTTGCGCCGCGAGCTGACCAAGCTGCAAGCGGTGCTGGGTGGGGTCCGCACCATGCACCGGCCCCCCGAAGCGGTGTTCATCGTCGACGTCAAGAGTGAGCACATCGCCGTCACCGAGGCCTCCCGACTCGGGATCCCGGTGATGGCCGTGGTCGACACCAACTGCGACCCCGACATGATCGACCTCGTCATTCCCGGAAACGACGACGCCATCCGCGCCTCGCAGCTCATCACCTTCATCATCGCCGATGCGGCCCGGGAAGGGCGGCTCCTCAACGAGGCCGGACGCAGCGACCGGGCCCCACAGGCCGAGCCCGAAACGGGCGACGGGGAGTCACAGCCGGACAGCGACACCGCCCAGGAGGCATCATGACCGTCACCGTCGAGGACATCCAGACCCTCCGCAAGGAGAGCGGAGCCGGGATGATGGACGCCAAGCGGGCCCTGCAAGACGCCGGCGGCGACATGGACAAGGCCAAGGACCTGCTGCGGGAACGGGGCCTGGCGGACGCTGCCCGCCGCACCGAACGGGTCCAGACCGAGGGCACCATCGGCAGCTACCTCCATTACCAGTCGGGCCGTCCCGTCATCGGCGTACTCGTCGAGCTGGCGGCCGAGACCG
>CAYUDA010000367.1:0-1446 GCA_964443425.1 uncultured Acidimicrobiaceae bacterium | reverse complement strand
CACGATGTCGACGTCGCCGATCGTCTCCCGGAAGCGCCGCAGGCTGCCGCAGTACTCGACGTGGGTCGTCTCGGGGACCTGGCGCAGGGCCGCCACCAGCTCCAGCGCGAGAGGGAGGGCGTCGGCGATCGGCGTCCTGCGGTCCTTGCCGTGCAGACCGAGGCGTTTCACGGCACGGGCGATCTTCTCCTCGGTACGAGCGCCCATTCCGGGAAGCTCGCGAAGGGCATGGGAGGCGATCGCCTGTTCCAGGTCGGCGACCGATTCCACCCCGAGTCGCTCCCGCAGCATCCGTACCGACTTCGGTCCCAGGCCGGGGATCCGGGTCAGCTCCACCAGCGACGGCGGGTAGGCGCGGCGCAGCTCCTCGAGTCGAGTGATCGACCCGGTGTCGAGGTACTCACGGATCCGGGCCACGGTGCCCTTCCCGAGCCCGTCCAGCGCCAGCAGCTCGGGGTCGGACATGGCGGTGACGTCGCGGCTCAGACTCGCCACTGCCTGTTCCGCCTTGTGGTAGGCCCGCACCCGGAAGGCCTGCGGGCTCCCCTCGTCGAGGATGAGCAACTCGGCGAGCTCTCCCAACAGCCGCGCCACTTCCCGGTTGCGATTCATTGGTAGGTGATCATCGTGAACACCACGAACACGGCGACGAGGGCCACGCCCTCGGCTCGAACCAGGCGCTCGCCGGTGAAGGCGAAGGCGGCGGCGATGAGCGAGGCGAGGACCATCGCCACCAGGGCAGCCACCGAGACGTCCTGCAGAACGCCGGGCCCCACCACCGCGGCGGCGCCGGCCACCGCCAATGAGTTGAACAGGTTCGATCCGAGCACGTTGCCGATGATGAGGTCCGATTGGTTGCGCCGCACCGCCGCCAAGGTCGTGGCCAGCTCCGGCAGGCTGGTCCCCACCCCGAGGAGCAGGCCGAGGAACGCCGGCGCCAAGCCGATGCGATTCCCGATGTCGAGCGATCCGCGCAGCAGCAGGTCGGCGGCGAAGACGGTGACGGCAAGCGACACCGACCCCACGACCACCTCGACCCACACCACCACCTTGCCCTCGTCTTCTTCTTCGATCGGCAGCGCCGCGTCGCGGGCCTCGGGCTCGCTGGACCAGCGCACCATCAGCCCGAGGGCGACGACGAGGCCGACGAGCAACATCACGCCTTCGGGGCGGGTCACCCGCCCATTCCCCAGCACCACGGCCAGTACGGCGAGGGTGACGATCATGAGGATCCATTCCCGTCGCAACGCACGGGTCCTCGTCACCACCTGGCCGAGGAGGGCCGCCGCACCCAGCACCAGGGTGACGTTGGCGACGTTCGATCCGATGACGTTGCCCATCGCCACGTCGATCTCGCCGGTTCTCGCCGCCAGCGTCGACACCAGCAGCTCCGGGATCGACGTACCCAACCCGACGACGAGCGCTCCGATGAGGACCGCCGACACG
>CAYUDA010000366.1:0-1507 GCA_964443425.1 uncultured Acidimicrobiaceae bacterium | reverse complement strand
CGTGGCCACGATGACGAGGCACCCCGCCATGCACCCGATCCGAAGTCGCATCCGCCTTCCTCCGAGCCGAGGGACGATCGCCGACAGCGCAGGCTACGCCGCGGATTGGGACGGTGGACACCTCGGTGCTCGACCTCGCTGAGCGGGCGTCCCGGGACGTTCGGGTTCGGCGGCTACAACGTCGCGCTCGTGTTCACGAACGCGTCGCGACCCCGGACCACGCCGAGAGCGGGACCACCGCCCCCGGGCCACCTACTCCGGTGGCCCGTACCAGATCTCGGTCAACCCCTGAAGGATGGTGGGGAACTCGGCATCGGCCTGGTCGAAGTTGCACGCGAACGCGACGCTTGTTGACCGGTCGGCGCTCATGACCAAGTACGAGGCGTGTCCCTCCATGCCCCCCGTGTGCCAGACGAACCCGTCGGGAGCAATGAAGAGCCCGGCCCCGTAGGTCATCCCTGGAGAGTCCGGAACATCGACAGCGCCGGCGAGCATCGCGTCCGCGATCGTCGGGTCGTCGGGTAGCCCCGTTCGCATCACGTCGAACCACTCCGCGAGGCCCGTCGGCGTGCCGATGGCACCGCCATCGCCGACGATGTTCCAACCCACGGTCAGGGCCTGCGAGTCGGCGCCTCGGGCGTGGTATCGCGCGGCGATCTCCGGGTACGCGGCGAGCGGGTCGATCGCGAGGGTGGAACCCTCCGGGGCGAAGAGGCGCTGCTGAACGAATTCCGCGAACGGCTCGCCCGAGACCGCCTCGACGATGTCCGCCAGCGCCGTGTAGTTGGTGTTGGAGTACGCCCAGGGCTCCGGCGCGGCAGGTGTGGATGCGTCGGCCACCGTGGCCATCGCCTGCGCCTGGGAAACGGGATCAGCGATGGCGATGTCCCTCTGTTCGAGGAGGTTGACGTACTCGGGCAATCCGGACGTGTGGTGGAGGAGTTGCTCGACCGTCGTGGACGCCGCCCAGGGCCCCGCCTGCGGAAGGTACGTCGCCACGGGCGCGTCGAGGGCGACGTCCCCGTCATGTGCGAGGAGAAGGATCGCCATTCCCGTGATGTGCTTGGAGATCGAGGCGAGATCGAACTTCGTTGACGTCGTGAGAGGAGAGCCCGACTGGAGATCACCGCTACCGACTGCGTCGGCCCAGACGACCGATCCGTTGCGGGCCACCGCCGCCGAACAACCCGGGAGCGCCGGGTCGAGCACGGTGTTCAGCAGGGCGCTCGATTGCTCCCCAGGCGTATTTCCCAGGGTCAACCACGGGGATGGGTCCTCTGCGGGAGACGACGAGCACGCGCCAAGGAAGAGAACGGCGCAGGCGGTAAGGGCAAGAATCGAACGGTGCAATGGTGGTCTCGTCATGGGGCGAGTGTACGTTTGGCGAGCCGGGACTCGCCATCGGGTGCATGGTTGGATCAGCCGCCGTCGCGGGAGAAGTGCATCCAGTCCTTCAGGGAGGTCCAGGTGCCGCCCCACTGCCAGCCGATGTCGGTGAAGGCCTCCA
>CAYUDA010000365.1:0-1508 GCA_964443425.1 uncultured Acidimicrobiaceae bacterium | reverse complement strand
TCCGCCTCTTCCTCGACGTTCAGCTCCCGCTGGCGTTGCCGGTGATCATCGCCGGCGTCCGCATCGCCACCGTGACCACGATCGGGCTGGTGACGGTGACCTCCCTGATCGGGTGGGGAGGCCTCGGGTTCTTCATCCTGCGGGGCCTCAACCTGTTCTACTCGGCGGTGGGCACGACCCAGATCGTGGTCGGCACCGTCGCCTCGGTGGTCCTGGCGGTGGCGGCCGACCTCGCCCTCGTCGGCCTGGAACGGGTGGCGACGCCGTGGGCGCGGCGGAGGGCGGCGATCTGATGGGGTTCCTCGGGGACGTCCTCGCCTGGTTCACCGACCCCGCCCAATGGTCGGGCCCCGGCGGTATCCCGGCCCGAACCTGGGAGCACGTCCAACTCTCCGTGTTCGCCACCGTGGTGGCGGCGGCCCTCGCCCTCCCCCCGGCGATGTGGCTGGGGCACCGGCGCCGCGGCGGGCAGCTGGTGGTCGCCGTCGTCAACATCGGGCGGGCCATCCCGTCGTTCGCCATCATCGCCCTGTTCCTGCCGATCACGATCCGCCTCGGGCTCGGCCTCGGGTTCTGGCCGACGTTCCTCGCCCTCTTCGCCCTGGCGGCGCCGCCCATGTTCACCAACTCCTACACCGGTATCAGCGGCGTCGACCCTGCGCTGGTGGAGTCGGCCCGTGGCATGGGGATGACCGACCGGGAGTTGCTGAGACGGGTGGAGATCCCCCTCGCCTCACCGGTGATCCTGGCCTCGGTCCGGGTGGCGGCGGTGCAGGTGGTGGCCACCGCCACCTTGGGGGCGATCGTGGCCTGGGGTGGGCTTGGCCGCTACGTGGTCGACGGGTTCGCCACCCAGGACAACGTGGAGGTCTTCGCCGGTGGGCTGCTCGTCGCCCTGCTGGTGATCGGCACCGAGTTGGCGCTCAGCCTCCTGGAGCGGCGGGTGGTTCCCGCGGGGATCCACACCACCTCCCGTGCCGACCTCGAGATCCACGCCACCTGATCCCACGGTACGGGGCCGTCAATCTTGTCCGGGCGGGCAGCTAGGTTCACGGGCACACTGAGAAGGAGGAAACCCATGCGGAGGATGTTCCGCAGTACCGTCATCGGGGCGCTCCTGGTGGTTCTGGCGCTGATTGCCGCCGCCTGTGGATCGGGTGATGACGCGACCAACGACGGACCGACCATCGTGATCGGCTCCGCCAACTTCAGCGAGAATGCCCTGCTCGCAGAGATCTACGCCCAGGCGCTGGAGGCGAAGGATTACCCGGTGGAACGTCGGCTCAACATCGGCACGCGTGAGATCTACAAGCCGGCTCTGGAGAACGGGGACCTCGACCTGGTCCCCGAGTACGTGGGATCGGCGCTGTCGGCGCTCGATGGCACCCCCACCTCCGACACCGCGGCCACCCGCTCCGCCCTGGCCGACGCCTGGGCCGACGCCGGGATCGACGTGCTCGATCCGGCGCCCGCCCAGGACAAGAACGGCATCGTGGTGCGGCAGGACA
>CAYUDA010000364.1:0-1510 GCA_964443425.1 uncultured Acidimicrobiaceae bacterium | reverse complement strand
GCCTCGCCCTGCTGGCGAGGTGCGGGTTCCGCGCCGTCGGGATCCGTGAACGGCTCGGTCGCATGGACGGCAAATGGCGGGACGTGGTGTTGCTGGAGCGGCGCAGCCCGGTCCTCTAGGCGCGGGTCTTCTCGACGGGCTCGTGCACCCCCATCGGCAGCGTGGTGCGCCAGCGCCCGTCCACCTCGTGGAGGGCGGCGGCCACCGCCCCGGCGGTGGGCACCAACCCGATCTCGCCGACGCCTTTGACCCCGTAGGGGGCCCGCGGCTGCGGCTCTTCGACCATGATCACGTCGACCGGGGGCATGTCCTTGGCCCGGAGGATCCCGAGGCTGCGCAGCGTCATGTTGGTGGGTCGCCCCTGCTCGTCGGTGGGGAACTCCTCGGTGAGGGCGTAGCCGAGCCCCATGTGCACCGCTCCTTCGATCTGGCCGGCGCACAAGGTGGGATTGACAACCCGGCCCACGTCGTGCACCGCCACCACCTTCTCGATGTTCCCGGTCGCGGGGTCGGCCACCACCAGCTGGGCGGCGTAGCCGAAGGCGGAGTGGATGATGGGATGCTCGACCCCCTCCTCCATGCTGTTGGTCCAGTCGACCCGGTACTCACCCAGGTAGTCGACGCCGGTCTCCCGGCCACCCTCGTCGGCGACCCGACAGGCGGCGGCGACCGCTCCCGCCCCCATCAACGTGCCGCGGGAGCCGGTGGTCTGGCCGGCCCCCAGCTCACGGGTGGTGTCGACCACGACCCGGACCCGAGCCGGGTCGACGCCCAACTCCTCGACCGCCACCTGGAGCGCCACGGTGTGGATGCCCTGCCCCATCTCGGTCCAGCAGTGCCGCACCTCCACCGTGCCGTCCTCCTCGAAGCGGACCACCGCCCGTGAGATCTCGAGGAACCCGTTGCCGAGGCCGGAATTCTTGAGGGCGAGGCCCAGCCCCACCGCCTTGCCGGCGGCTCGGGCTTCGTCATAGGCGGGCTTGATCCGGTCGAGGCAGGTGCGGGCGCCACGGCACCCGTCGTCCATGATCTGGCCCGGGCCCCACTCGTCGCCGGGAGCGATGACGTTGCGGGAGCGCATCTCCCAGCCGCTGATGCCGACCTTCTCGGCGAGGCGGTCGAGCAGACCCTCGGTGGCGAACTGCGCCTGGTTGGCGCCGAAGCCGCGGAAGGCGCCGCACACCGGGTTGTTGGTGCGCACCGCGGTGGACTCCACGTCGATGGCGGGGATGACGTAGGGACCGCCGGCATGGCCGGCCGCCCGCTCCAGCACTTTCATGCCCACCGAGGCGTACGGGCCGCTGTCGCCGACGAGACGGGCCCGCAGCGCCGTCAGCTTGCCGTCGGCGTCGCATCCCGCCGTGGCTTCGATGGTGATGGGGTGCCGCTTGGCGTGGATGAGCAGCGACTGTTCCCGGGTGAGGGTGCACATCACGGGCCGTTGCAGCAGGTGGGCGGCCAGCGCGGTCTGCGCCTGGTTCGACATGTCCTCCTTGCCGCCGAAGGCGCC
>CAYUDA010000363.1:0-1521 GCA_964443425.1 uncultured Acidimicrobiaceae bacterium | reverse complement strand
TCGTCTTCGAAGCTGCGGCTGCCGGTCAGCGTCAGTGTCCCGCCCTCGACCGTGACGTCGAGCGTCTCGCTGTCGATGCCGGGGACCTCGGCGCGGACGACGAGGTTGGCGTCACGCTCGAACACGTCGACCCGTGGGAGCCAGTTGCCGGTGGAAGCCGGTCGCCCCATGTCCTCGAAGATGCGATCGAGGTCGCGGACCACTCCGAAGGGGTCAAAACGTACCAGATTCATCATGTGCCTCCCATTTCGGGGTTCAGACTATCGCTACAACATCTACAAAGGTAACTTTAGTCCCAGCGACTCATATTTCAACCCAGAACTTTGGACCGCGGCGGATCGAGGCGAGGCGGGTAGCCTGCACCGCCGATGAGTTACCTTCTGATCACCAACGACGACGGGGTCGATTCTCCCGCTCTGGTGCCGTTGGCGACGGCGCTGCGCCGGCTCGACCGGGTCGAGGTCGTGGTTCCCGATCGGGAGCGATCCTGGATCTCGAAGGCGATCAGCCGCCACGATCCGCTCACGGTGGAGCAGGTGACCCGAGGCGACGGCGTGGCGGCGTACGCGGTGTCGGGGTACCCGGCCGACTGCGTCCAGCTCGGCGTCCACAACCTCTTCGAGGAACCGCCGCGCCTGGTGGTTTCCGGCGTCAACATCGGCTCCAACCACGGCAGCGCCTTCGCGGCGTGCAGCGGCACCATCGGCGCCGCCGCCGAGGCCGCCAACGCCGGGGTGCCGGCCCTTGCCTTCTCGGCCCGCTCGGTCGGGTCGTGGCCGGACTGGGTGCGCTGGGTATGGAGCCCGGAGGCGGTCGAGATGTGGGAGCGCATGGCCGCCATCAGCGCCGAGATCGTCGAGGTGATCCTCGCCGAGGGCTTTCCGCAGGACGCCGACGTGGTCAGCGTCAACATGCCGTGCGGCGCGGACCTCACCACCGAGCGGCGGGTGACCCGGCTCGCCACCACCCGCTACGGCCCGCTCTTCGCCCCTTCCGAGGAGTTCATGCTGGCGCACGCCTTCGACGGGGTGCTCCACGTCGAAGGGGATCCTGCCGGGACCGACGTCGGGGAAGGTGACGCCGGTTATGTCACGATCACCCCACTCCGCCTCGCCACCACGGGGCGCATCGACGATTCCCTCCGGGCTGTGCTGGAGAGAACCCCGCGGCGCGACGCCGTCGTCTAGCCTCGGTCTCATGGGCGATATCAGCGCCGGTCGGGACGCCTCCGTCCGCCTCGTCGTCGGCGAGGCCGACACCGCCATCGCTCTCGGCTCCGGCGACGTCCCGGTGCTCGCCACCCCTCGCATCCTGGCCCTGGCGGAGCAGGCGGCGGTCGCCGCCATCTCCGATCAGCTGGCGCCCGGGGATACCTCGGTGGGGGTCTCCGCCGAGATCCGGCACCTCCAGCCGAGCCCGATCGGCTCCACCGTGGAAGCCAACGCCGCCGTGGTGTCGGTAGACGGGCGCTCCATCGCCTTCTCCTTCACGGTGCGCATGGGCGGCGAGATCGTCGCCGAA
>CAYUDA010000362.1:0-1531 GCA_964443425.1 uncultured Acidimicrobiaceae bacterium | reverse complement strand
CCGGTCCCGGTCCCGCTGCTGGCCGAATCGCTCTCGATCTCCCGGGTGGCGGCCAACGAGATGGCGAAGAAGCTCGTGGGGCGCGGGTTCATCGAGTACGAGCCCTACCACGGGGTGACGCTCACCGCCGACGGCACCGCCGTCGCCAATCGGGTGCTGCGGCGGCGCCGATTGTGGGCGCTCTTCCTCTCCGAGCATCTCGGGCTCACCCCGACCGCGGCCGACACGGTTGCCTGCGAGTTCGAGCACATCACCCCCGGAGAGGTGGCGGGTCGCCTCGCCGACTTCCTCGGTGACCCGACCGTCGACCCGGCGGGCAAGCCGATTCCCGCCGCCGCCAGCACCGCCCCCACCGGCCCGTCCGAGCTGACGGTGGCCGACCTCGAGGTGGGCAGGTCCGCCCTCGTGATCCGGATCGCGGGGGACGCCGCGGTGCGTTCCTTCCTCACCGACCAGGGCATCGTGGACGGGGTCGAGATCGCCCTGCTCGGGATCGGGTCCGATCACGAGTGCCTCGTCGAGGGACCCCGCGGGCGCCTCCACCTGTCGCCCCAGATCGCGGGCGACGTCATCGTCGCCGCCGGCTCCTGAGGCCGCCGGCTTCCCCACCTCGCATGCCGCCGGGAGTACCGCGGACTTGACGCCCCGCCTCGCCCCACTAAATTAGCTTGGCCTAATCAGTTCTGTTAACCAGACCTAATAAGCATCTCTGTCAGCGAGACCGGACCCCTGGACCCCAGCTCATGCTCGCCAACTTCCTGATCGGCCTGCGCGAAGGCCTCGAAGCGTCGCTCGTCGTCGGCATCCTCGTCGCCTACCTGGTGAAGACGGGCCGCACCCGCTCCCTCCCCCGCGTCTGGGCAGGCGTCGGGATCGCCGTCGCCGTCTCGCTCGCCGCCGGAGCCGCTCTCACCTTCGGGCCACGCGGCCTCAGCTTCGAGGCCCAGGAAGCCATCGGAGGCAGCCTCTCCCTCCTCGCCGTCGGCTTCGTCACCTGGATGATCTTCTGGATGGCCCGCACCTCCCGCCACCTCCGCCACGACCTCGAAGGCAAGGTCGACGCCGCGCTCGCCACCGGGGGCGCCGGCCTGGCCCTCGTCGCGGTGCTGGCCGTGGGACGGGAGGGCCTGGAGACCGCCCTCTTCCTCTGGAGCGCCACCAAGGCCACCGGCACCACCACCCAGCCGCTGCTCGGCGCAGCCCTCGGGCTGGCCGCCGCCGTCGCCCTCGGGATCCTCATCTACCGCGGCGCCGTCCACCTCGACCTGCGCCGGTTCTTCACCGTCACCGGCGCCCTCCTGGTCGTGGTCGCCGCCGGGGTGCTCTCCTACGGGATCCACGACCTCCAGGAGGCCGGGATCCTCCCCGGACTCAACTCCCTTGCGTTCGACGTCTCGGCCAGCGTCCCCCCCACGTCGTGGTACGGCACCCTGCTCAAAGGCACCATCAACTTCTCGCCACAGACCACCTGGCTCGAGCTGCTCGCCTGGCTCGCCTACCTGGTCCCGGTCATGACGCTCTTCGTCCGCAG
>CAYUDA010000361.1:0-1534 GCA_964443425.1 uncultured Acidimicrobiaceae bacterium | reverse complement strand
GCGTGGCGAGGGTGAGCCCGGTGTCGACGATGTCCTCGACGATCACCACGTCACGGTCCTGGAGCGAGATCTCGGTGTCCATGGCGATCCCGACCCGGCCTTCGGTCCCGAATCGGGTGAGGGCGAGGAAGTCGATCTCGAGCGGGAGGTCGAGGTGACGGACCAGGTCGGCGAGGAAGGGGACACATCCGCCGAGCACGCCGACCAGCACCGGTTCCTTCCCGGCGTAGTCGGCGCTCACCTCCTCGGCGAGCCCGGCGACCCGTCTCGCCAGCGCCTCCTCGTCCGCCACTTCGACGAACTGGTCGGTGGTCACCCGCTGCCTCCCAGCGTCACCGGCAGCACGTCACGGAGCCACTCCCGGATCGCCATCGCCCCGCCGGTCTCCTCGGGCGGGGTGATGGCTTCGAGTCCGTCGGGAAGCGGCCGGATGGTGGCGACCTGGGTGCGCAGCTCCGGGCTGAGTACCACCGGCGACGGAGCGCCACCGCCGCCTTCCTCCTCGAGGAGGGGCACCAGCAGACGGTCCTGCAACGACCTACTGCGGTAGGCCCAGTCGAGCAACTCCCGGCTGTCGGCGAAGTGATCCTCGCTGCCCATCACCACCGCCACCAGGGTGCGGTCGGAGCGTTCCAGCGCCGAGACGAGGACCCTGCCGGCATCCCCGGTGTAGCCGGTCTTCATCCCGACGACGCCCGGGTAGCGACCGAGCAGCTCGTTGGTGTTGTGGACGATGCGGGCGGCGCCGCTGGGGCTCGACTTGAACTTCACGAAGCGGGTCCGCACCATCTGGGCCAGCACCGGGTCGGCGAGCACGCTGCGGCCGATGACGGCGAGGTCGGCCGCCGACGAGTAGTGGCCGGTGGAGTCGAGCCCGTGCGGGTTGGTGAAATGGGAGTGTTGCAGCCCCAGCTCGGCGGCCTTGGCGTTCATCAGTTCGGCGAAGCCGTCGATCGTGCCGCCGACGTGCTCGGCGAGCGCCACGGCGGCGTCGTTGCCGGAGCGCACCAGCATGCCGGTGAGGAGATCCTCGACGCTCCAGACCTCGCCCTCGACGAGCCCGATCTCGGATTCTCCGATCCCGGCGGCGGAGGCCGAGATCCGGACCCGTTCGTCGAGGGATGCGTGGTCCCGCACCACCAGGGCGGTCATGAGTTTGGTGACCGACGCCATCGGCCGTTCCTCGTTCGGGTTGTGGGACGCGAGCACCACGTCGGAGTCGACGTCGACGACGATCCAGGACTCGGCGGTGAGCTGCGGCGGGTCGGGAACCGGCGGCGTCCACGAGGGGGGAACCGTGCCGATGAGGCCGATTCCAAGGATCCCCACCGAGAAGAGGGCCTGCCAGCGCCGCATCATGTCTCCAGCAGTCTCCGCAACCGGGCCCGCACCAGGTTCTGTTGGAGTTCGCTGCCGGCCTGGGCGCCGTCGGCAAGGATCTCGGCGGCATGGCGCCGGTTGCTGGGGTTGCGGTGCCGCAGCAGCGGGGTGACGAGCTGGCTGAGCAGGTCGATCTCCCGGTCGGCGGCGAGCC
>CAYUDA010000360.1:0-1547 GCA_964443425.1 uncultured Acidimicrobiaceae bacterium | reverse complement strand
GTGCCGCAGTACATGGCGGCGGTGCGGGAGCGGGACTTCGCCCGCGCCGTCGAGATCACCCGGGCCGACAATCCGCTGCCGGCCATCCTGGGGCATGTGTGCGACCACCTGTGCGAGAACACCTGCATCCGCACCCATCTCGATCAGCCGCTCGCCATCCGGGACATGAAGCGCTTCATCATGTCGCACGAGCAGGAGCCGTCCCTCCCGGATCGCAAGCCCGCCACCGGGGTGAAGGTGGCGGTGATCGGCGCCGGCCCTGCCGGCCTCTCCGCCGCGCAGGAGCTGGCCGCGGCCGGCATCGAGGTGACGGTCTTCGAGGCCCATCCCTACCCGGGCGGCATGGTGGGCGGCGCCATCCCCGCCTACCGGCTGCCGCAGGCGCAGATCGACCAGGACGTCGAGATCCTGCACCGCCTCGGGGTCGAGATTCGCTACGGCCAGAAGGCCGGCGTCGACTTCACCCTCGACGGGCTGCGCCGCGACGGGTACCGGTTCGCCTTCGTCGCGGTGGGGGCCCAGCTCGCCAAGCGCCTCGGCGTCGATGGCGAGGACAGCGAAGGGGTGATGGACGCCCTCCACTTCCTGCGCAGCGTGCGGGAGCAGCGGCCGGTGGCGGTCGGCGCCCGGGTCGGCGTCATCGGCGCCGGCGACACCGCCATGGACTGCGCCCGCTCCGCGTTGCGGGTCGGGGCCAAGGACGTGGCGATCATCTACCGGCGCACCATCGACCAGATGCCGGCCGACCGCGAGGAGATCCGGGCATGCATCGAGGAGGGGATCCGGGTCGTCGAGCTCGCCTCGCCCGCCGCGCTCCGTGTCGAGGACGGACACCTCGCCGGCCTGGTGTGCACCCGCACCGAGTACCGGGGTGACCGGGACGCCTCGGGGCGGAAGATCCCCCACGACGTGCCCGACTCCGAGTTCGAGATCCCGCTCGACACCCTCATCCTCGCCATCAGCCAGCACTCGGTGATCGACTTCTTCGGGGAGGAGGAACCGGACCTCACTGCTCGCGGCTACCTGGCGGTCGACCCCGTCACGTTCGAGTCCTCGATCCCGGGGGTGTACGCCGGAGGGGACGTCGCCGCGGCGGGGCCGTCGTCGATCGTCAAGGCCGCCGCCGACGGCAAGGCGGTGGCGGCCGCCATCGTCGCCGCCGTCGGTGAGCCCGAGGCCGCACCGGGCGGGGAGTGGATCGACGTCGACCTCGGGAGCCTCTTCGTGCGCCGGGCCCGCCGCGAGTACCGGGTGCCGGTGAAGCACACCCCGCTGTCGGTGCGCAACGACTTCGGGGAGACGATCCTCACCTACACCGAGGAGGAAGCGGTGGCCGAGGCGGGCCGCTGCCTCGACTGCCACACCATCTGCAGTCTGTGCGTCGGGGTCTGCCCCAACCTGGCGCTGATGACCTACCAGACGGAGCCATTCGCCGCCGAGCTGCCGGCGCTTTCGGTCGAAGGAGGGAAGGTGGTGGCGGGGGAGCCCTCCACGTTCCGGGTGGAGCAGCGTCCCCAGATCGCGGTGCTCACCGACTTCTGCAACGA
>CAYUDA010000359.1:0-1556 GCA_964443425.1 uncultured Acidimicrobiaceae bacterium | reverse complement strand
AGAAGCCGACGGTGTCGGTGACGGCGGTCATGAAGATGTTCGAGGCGAGCGCCGGATCCTGGCCGAGGTAGCGAAGCAGCAGCGGGATCGATGCCCCCACGAAGCCCGCCACCATCAGGTTGATGACGACGGCGATGCTGATGATGAGCCCGATCCGGAAGTCGCCGGAGACGAGGCCGCCGAGGGTCCCCGACAGCACCGACATCACGAGGCCGTTGGTGGTGGTGACGAACAGCTCCCTCCGCACCGCCTTGAAGGCGCGTCCCCTCGGCAGGTCGCCGACCGCCATCGACCGGATCGTCACCGCCAGGCTCTGGGCCCCGCTGTTGCCGCCGAGTTGGGCCACCAGCGGCATGTAGGCGGCGAGGATCGCCCGGGTCTCGATGACGCCCTTGAGGTGGTTGATGACGGCGGCGATGCCGAGCCCGATGAACAGGTTGAGGACGATCCAGGGGAGGCGGCGCCGCACCGAGCTGGGGATGGTGGAGAACACCGACTCCTCCGCCCCGGCGCCCACCATCTGGGCGATGTCCTCCCCGGCTTCGGCCTGGACCGCTTCGAGGGCCTCGTCCACCTTCACCATGCCGATGAGGTGGCCCTCGGCGTCGGTGACGGGGATGGCGATGAGGTGGTAGCGCTGGATGAGTTCTGCGACGACCTCCCGGTCGGTGTCGAGTTGCACCGACACCGGGTCGGAGACCATGACATCCTCGAGGCCGGTGCCGGGCCGGGCGAACACCAGCTCCCGGAAGGGGGCGACCCCGATGAGGTGTCCCGCGTCGTCGACGACGTAGACGTAGGTGAGGTTGGAGCCCAGCTCGTCGTGGAGCTGGCGCAGCGACTCGATCGCTTCGCCGGCTCCGATGCCGCGGGGAAGGGAAGCGATGTCGGTGGTCATGAGGCCGCCGGCGCTGTCCGGGGGGTAGATGATGAGCCGGTTGATCTCCCGCCTGGTGTCGGGGTCGAGGGCGGCGAGCACCGAGTTGCGGGACTCCTCCTCGAGGGCGGCGAGCAGGTCGACCGCCTGGTCGGTCTCCATCGCAGCGATGTACCCGGCGGCTTCCTCGGGCTGCATCTCCTCGAGCACGTCGGCGGCGGGCTCGGGGCGCATCTCGTCGAGGATGTCGGCGGCGTCGGCGGCGCCGAGGGCTTCGAGCAGGTCGGCGGCGCCTTCCTCGTCGAGCGCTTCGAGGATGTCGGCGGCGCTGTGGGGGTCGACCTCGGCGATGCGCTCCCACTCCGCCTGGTGGGTGTCGAGGTACTGCTCGGCCTCGTCCGGGCTGCGGTGCGCCAGGTCACGGATGGCGGATGCCACCCTGGAATGGCGGAGGCGGAACGGGAGTTTCACCCGCCGCAGGTTAGAGGGGTGAGGGTGGGCGCCAAAGACTCGGCGGGAAACGACTCCGGAAATACGGCAGGCCCCCCAGGGGGGACGAGGGGGCCTGCGCAGTCCCGGGTGGATCACCCAGGCACCGGAACATGGTAACCGAGAGCGAGTCGACAGCGAGTCGGATACCGGGGGAATCTGCGCCGCTAGACCGCGATTGGTCAGGGGG
>CAYUDA010000358.1:0-1565 GCA_964443425.1 uncultured Acidimicrobiaceae bacterium | reverse complement strand
CACCCGCAGCGCCCACACCGAGCCGAGCACCGAGACCCCGACGAGCTGGCCGGTGTTGCGGGTGATGGTGAGCATCGCCGACGTCACCCCGAGCCGGTGGCGGGGGACCGAGCCCATCACCGCCGAGTTGTTGGGGGACTGGAAGATGCCCATACCGAGGCCGATCGGCGCCATCAGCAGCACGAGCACGATCACGGTGGTGTCGGTGGCGAGATAGTGGGAGGTGAACAGGTAGCCGACGAGGAGAGCGAAGAGACCGGCCACGGTGACGGGCCGGGGCCCGATCTTGTCAGAGATGGCGCCGCTGAACGGCGCCGCCAGGCCGAGGGCGATGGGGGCAGGTGACATCAGCAGACCCACGGTGCGGGGCTGGTAGCCGAGGACTCCCTCCAGGTAGAACGGGAGCAGCAGCAACAGGCCCGAGAGGCCGACGAAGGTCAGCCAGCCCGTGATCAGGTTGATGCTGAGGAGCCGGCTGCGGAACAGGGTGAGGTCGAGCATGGGCTGCTCGACGCGGCGTTCGATGGCGACGAAAAAGGCGAGGGCGATCGCTCCCACCAGCCCCAGCAGCAGGACGCGGGTGTTGGCGAACCCGTCGTTCTGGGCGAGGCTGAGTGCCAGCATCAATGTCAACAGGGATACACAGAGAGTGCCGGCGCCGACGAAGTCGAAGCGCTGCCGGCCCGGAGGCGGCACGTCCTGGATGAGCCGGGCGGCGGCGACGGTGCCGGCGACGCCGATCGGGAGGTTGACGTAGAAGATCCACCGCCACGACAGGTCGCTGATGATGAGGCCGCCGAGGGTGGGGCCGACGGCGATGCCGATGGAGACGAGGGCGCCGCTGATGCCGAGGGCGCGGCCCCGTTCGTGGGGTGGAAAGGCCTCGGTGATGATGGCGAGGCCGAGGGCGAAGATCATCGACGAGCCGATCGCCTGAAACACCCGGAAGGCGATGAGCCAGTGCACCGACGGTGACAGCCCGGCCAGCGCCGAGCCGACGGTGAAGACGGCGAAGCCGGTGGAGTAGATGCGGCGCTTCCCGAACATGTCGCCGAGGCGGCCGATGCCGAGGGTGAGCGTGACGAGGGCGAGCAGGTAGGAGAGCACCACCCACTGCACGGCGGCGAAGGTGGTCTTGAACTCCTCGGTGAGGGTGGGGAGCGCCACGTTGACGATGGAACCGTCGATGGTGCCGAGGAAGACCCCGAGCCCGACCGCCACCATCACCAGCCATTTGCGCGAGTAGTCGATGCCGGGCGGCGGCGTCTCGGTCGAATGTGCGGTCATCGGTCGTCCTGGGTGCGGCGAGCCGCCCACCCTAGAGGGGGTGCGATCCGCGGGGGAACATCCCCGGCCGCGTCACTCCCCACCGGTACCATCGCTGCTATGACGAGCCTGTTCGTGGAAGGCTGGGCGCCCGAGTACGGCAGCCCGTTCGATGTCGACGAGGCCCTCGGTGACGAGGACAAGGTCGACGAGAAAGTCGAGGTCGACGGCCCCTGGGAGCCGATCCCCGGGGTCGACGACGGGGTGGAACGGGTGGCGTTCGTCGACGGGGTGCGGCG
>CAYUDA010000357.1:0-1580 GCA_964443425.1 uncultured Acidimicrobiaceae bacterium | reverse complement strand
ACGACCCGGCGGAGATGGCCGCCGCCGGGTTCACGTACCACTGCATCGGCCGACCCGTCGCTACTCCGGGTAGCTGACTAGTCCTTCTGGAACTGCGCTGAGTAGTCAAGGTTCCGGCGCGTTCTGTCGATCATCTGAGAAGGGCATCGGGCCGCCTACCGGCTCGAAAGGGGCACCGGAAGGCTCCCGCCACCGCTGATCGACCAGGGAGCACCGTGACATCTCGCAACTGGGCAACGCTGCCGGCACTCCTCGTCCTCACCGCCGCCTTGCTCCTGCCCGCACCGGCCGACGCCGCCGACGATCCCGCCCCGGGGCTGCTCCCCGCCGAGAACGACTACTCCGCCATCGTGGTGACGCCCCCGCTGGCGACCGAGGGCGGCATGACCTCGATGGTGCTCGACTCCGACCCGCTCGGCCTGGTGCCGAAGGCGTCCTTCGTACAGCGCTACTCGCTCGACACCGACCACTGGGAAGTGTGGATGTGCGGCAACACCGGCCTCAGCCACAGTGAGGCGATCGCCAAGCTGGAAGCCGAGACGGTGCCGTACTTCGACGACCTCTCCGGCGGGCTGCTCCACCTCGAGTTCGTGGCCGGCGGCACGGTGCCTGCCGGCGACTGCGTCGCCGAGGTGAAGGCTGCCAGTAACAGCGGCGCCGAGGGGGCGTTCATCATCGACACCGTCACCGGCGGCGGCTACGCCACCCCCGGCTACATCTGCTACGGCGACTCGGCCTGCGACTGGATCTCCGCCACGTTCCCCGGCAACGGCCGCTACGCCGTCATAGGCGCCGGCTCGTTCCGGTCGTACCCGATGGTGGCCGCCCACGAGCTGGGCCACACCCTGCAGTGGCCGCACTCCAACTCCGGGATCGGCGGCGCCTACGACAACCCGATCGACCTGATGAGCGGCAACCTGTCGGTGGCGGGCTGGACCTACCCCGACCCGTACGGCACCCTCACCTACAACCGCTACCAGTCGGGCTGGTTCGACGCCTCCGACGTGGTGGTGAGCACCGGCGCCTTCGCCGAGGTCACCCTCGAGCCGTACGACACGGCCGGCACCAAGATGCTGGTGATCCCCACCGACATCCCGGGGCACTTCTACACCCTGGGCGCCCGGGTGAGCAGCGGCTTCGATCCCATCCCGGCCGATTGGAGCGGGGTCGAGGTGTACCTGGTCGACCACGACTGCGGCATCGTCGGGTTCGAGGGCGTCTGCCCCGGCATCTTCCGCACCCAGACCACCGTGCCCGCCGACCCGTTCACGGTCGATCACGTGCTCCAGGTGGGCGAATCGGTGGACATCAACGGTATCTCGGTGGCGGTGACCGGCCGTGACGGGGACGGCTTCACGGTGATGGTGGGCGGGGACGGGCTGCCGTTCGGCGACATCATCTCCAGCCAGTTCACCGACGACGTGGTGTGGCTCGCCGACAGCGGGATCACCAGCGGCTGCAACCCGCCGGCCAACACCGAGTACTGCCCCGACGCCAACGTCACCCGCGGCCAGATGGCAGCCTTCCTGGCACGGGCCCTCGGGCTGACCGACACCGGCACCGTCGACTTCACCGACGAC
>CAYUDA010000356.1:0-1590 GCA_964443425.1 uncultured Acidimicrobiaceae bacterium | reverse complement strand
AGCCCGCGGACGAAGGATTCCACGTCGATCCACCTCCCGAGCCGTTGATTCGGCGATAGTACCGGATAGCCCGCCGGCCGACGTCGCCCGACAGGAGGTGACCATGCGCTTTGTCTTCGGATCTCCCGGCCGCCGACCGCTCGGGGTCGCCCCCATCGTGTTCCGGGACCGCTCGGCCTGGTACGACGTGGCCACCGGTGACTTCGGCTGGCGTCCCACCCGCCCCTCTCGCGGGATGCGGGACATGGAGTGGGAGTTCGACGAGCCGGACGAGTACCCGGCGCTGGTCGCCCGCCGCACCCCCGGATTGCTGGCTTCGGCGGCGGAGAAGGCGATGCACGCCGCCGTCGCATCCGGTGACCCGGAGCAGATCCTGGCAGCCGCCGGCCAGCACCCGACCCACCGCATCGTGGGCGAGGCCGTCGCCGGCTTGCTCCTGCTCGAGCCGGCCCTCCCTCGCGGCATCGAGCTGCTCACCGCGGTGATCGGCGCCGCCGAGGACGTGCGCACCCATCGTTTTGTGCGCACCTACCTGCAGGACGCCGGCCTCACGGTCGCCATCGCCCCCGCCATCGTCGCCCACCTCCCGCTGATGCGGATGTCCCTCGGCCTGCTCGTCGCCGAGCTCCATCAGCTCCGCCACCGCCACGACGAGGCGGTGGCCCTGCTGCAATCGCTCGAACAGACCACCTGGGTGCGGGTGTCCCACGCCGAGATCGCCTTCGAGGCCGGCGAGTACGCCACCGTGATCGAGCTCACCGAGGGCGTCGTCAACGACGACGACGTCACCGCCCTGCTCCTCACCTACCGGGGCCGGGCCCTGGCCGAGGTGGGCCGCTACGACGAAGCGATGACCGCCTTCGCCCGCTGCCTGGACTACGGCGGGCGAGCCTCCGGGATCCTGGCCCTCGCCCACGTCGGCCGTGGCCTCGTGTTCCTCGCCCAGGACGCCGACGAGCAGGGCATCCGGGAGCTGACCCTCGCCCTGGTGGAACAGCCCGACGAGCCGACCGCGCTCGAGGTGCTGGGCCGGATACGGGGACAGGCGGGCATGTAGCCTCGTCCCGCCGCGAACCGGAAGGAGCCCATGTTTCACCCCGTCCCACCGGCGATGCTGGCCAGGATGCAGGACCTGGAGCAACGCGACGCCCGCGATCGGGTCGACGGGACACCCCACTCGGAGCGTCTCCGCCAGATCCCGGCGGAGACGGGCCGGTTCCTGGCGATCCTCGCCGCCTCCTCCCCCGCCGGGGCGGTCGTCGAGGTCGGCACCAGCGCCGGGTACTCGACGATGTGGCTGGCGCTGGCGTGCCGGGCGACGGGACGGCGGATCACCACCTTCGAGGTGCTCGCCGACAAGGTTGCCCTCGCTCGCGAGACCTTCCGGATGTCCGGGGTGGAGGACGGCGTCGACCTCGTCGAGGCCGACGCCCGCCGTCGCCTCCCTGCTCTCGGAGAAATCGGGTTCTGCTTCCTCGACGCCGACAAGGAGGTCTACCTCGACTGCTACGAGGCGGTCGTCCCCCACCTGGTCACCGGCGGCCTGCTCGTCGCCGACAACATCATCAGCCACCGCGAGACCCTGCAGCC
>CAYUDA010000355.1:0-1590 GCA_964443425.1 uncultured Acidimicrobiaceae bacterium | reverse complement strand
CAGGACCTGTTCGACCCGAAGATCTTCCGCCAGAAGCTCGAGGCCGTGCTCAAGGACCGCAACCGGGTCCTCACCAAGGTCTACAACCAGCTCCCGATGGACCCGGAACCGATCGCCGAGGAGTACCTCTCGTACGCCGATCAGCTCCACGACCACGTCGTCGACACCTCGCTGCTGGTGTGGGAGGCGATCCACGAGGGAAAGAACGTCATCTTCGAGGGCGCCCAGGGAACCCTGCTCGACATCGACCACGGCACCTACCCGTTCGTGACCTCCTCCAACCCGACGGCGGGGGGCGCCTGCACCGGGACCGGGATCGGCCCCATGCTGATCGACCGGGTGCTCGGCATCGCCAAGGCCTACATCTCCAGGGTGGGCGGTGGCCCCTTCCCCACCGAGCTCGACAACGAGGTCGGCGAGAAGATGGTCGAGATCGGAGGCGAGTTCGGCACCGTCACCGGGCGCCGCCGCCGCTGCGGATGGCTCGACGGGGTCGCCCTGCGCTACGCGGTCCGGGTCAGCGGCATCTCCGAGCTGGCGCTCACCAAACTCGACGTGCTCTCCCACTTCGAGACGATCAAGGTCGGGGTCGCCTACGACTCCCTCGACCAGCGCTACGTCGACTTCCCCCGCCAGCAGCGGGTGCTGTACAACTGTCACCCCGTCTACGACGAGCTGCCCGGCTGGAACACCGACATCTCCGGGGTGCGGACCTTCGAGGACCTCCCCAAAGAGGCCCAGGCCTACGTCGAGTACGTCGAGGAGCTGGCAGGGGCGCCGGTGACGATCGTCTCCGTCGGGCCGTCGCGGGCGGCGACGCTCGTCAGGACCTGAGGAGGTAGCCAATGAGAGTCCTGCTCCTCGGTGGCGGCGGTCGGGAGCACGCCATCGGCTGGAAGCTGGCGCAAAGCCCGGCGCTCACCGAGCTGGTGGCGGTGCCCGGGAACCCGGGTCTCGCCCAACTCGGCGCCTGCATTCCGTGTGTCGACCTCACCGACACCGACGCGGTGGTATCCCTGGCGCTCGCCAACGCAGTCGATCTGGTGGTGGTGGGACCGGAGGCGCCGCTGGCGGCAGGGGTGGTCGACGCCCTCGGCGAGGTCGGGATCGACGCCTTCGGG
This sequence comes from uncultured Acidimicrobiaceae bacterium, assembly GCA_964443425.1. Classification (GTDB taxonomy): domain Bacteria; phylum Actinomycetota; class Acidimicrobiia; order Spongiisociales; family UBA5794; genus CAYQEC01. The sequence goes on along the minus strand of CAYUDA010000355.1, from coordinate 469 downwards.
CCGACCGCGGCCGGAGCCCGGCTCGAAGCCTCCAAGGCCTTCGCCAAGGACGTGATGCGCCGCGCCGGGGTGGCGACCGGGGACGCCTGGTCATTCACCGACGTCGACGAGGCGATCGCCCACCTCGAGACGATGGAGGGCCCCTACGTGGTCAAGGCCGACGGCCTCGCCGCCGGCAAGGGGGTGCTCGTCACCGAGGACCTCATCGCCGCCCAGGGCTGGGCCCGCCTCTGCATCGAGGGTCGGTTCGGCCCCGCCGGGACCACCGTCGTCGTCGAGGAGTACCTCGAGGGCCGCGAGGTCTCGGTGTTCGCCATCTGCGACGGGGAGCGCGCCCTCGCCCTGGAGCCGGCCCGTGACTACAAGCGTCTCGAGAACGGGGGCCGCGGCCCCAACACCGGCGGTATGGGGTGCTTCTCCCCCGTGGCCGACCTTCCCGAAGCCCTGGTGGACACGACGCTGCGGGACG
>CAYUDA010000354.1:0-1600 GCA_964443425.1 uncultured Acidimicrobiaceae bacterium | reverse complement strand
ATCAGCGAGCCCGAGGAGGAGGCGCTGCTGCGCACCGACGCCTTCCGTCAGGCGTACGCCGAGGGCGTCTACCGTGGCGTGGTGCGCTTCCTCACGACTGACGATCCCGGTTCCGGCATCCACGAGCCCGAGCTGTTCACCGCCGACGCCGGAACCGTGAGCGGTTCCGGTTGCGTCGTCCCGGCCCAGTAGCGATGCGGCGGCTGCTCCTGCAATGGATCCTCGGCGCGGTGATCGTGGTGGGCATGGCGCTCGCCGCCATGTGGTACCTGAACCACCGCACGGCGCACACCGAGGCGGCGCCGTCGACCTCGACGACGACAACGACCACGACGACCACGACGACCACGACCACCACCACGTCCACCACGACGACCACCATCCCGATCGTTGCCATCGGCGCCCCCGCCGAACCGGATCCGGGACCGCCGCCTCCGGCGCCCGGGATCGATCCCGATTTCGATGGCACCGGGGTGGTGACGATCGCCGCCGGTGGGGCGGATCTCTTCGCCGAGATCGGGGGCGACCCGTTCGTGCGGGCCCGGGAGGGCCTCGTGTTCGCCGGCCAGTCGATGAGCGCCGACGGGGAGTGGATCGAGCTCTTCACCAGCTGTGACGAGACCGCCTGGGTGCGTCGCGACGAGGTGGCGGCGACCGCGCCGGCTCCCGACGCCGACATCGGCCCCGGCTTCGACTTCGCCGAGGCGGTGGTGGTGATCGATCCCGGCCACGGTGGCCCCAACAACATCGGCGGGGTCAGTCCCGACGGGCTCGCCGAGAAGAACGTCAACCTCGACATCTCGCGGCGGCTGCGCGACCTGCTCACGTCGCCCCATGTGGTCGACTGGGAGACGGGGGAGGTGTTCACCGGTTCCGACATCCCCGCGGCGGGGCGGGTGATCATGACCCGGGTGGGGGACGGCGACGAGGCCGACTACGAGGCGGGGATCCGATTCCGCGCCAGCCTCGGCAACGCCGCCAACGCCCAGGCCCTGGTCTCGATCCACAACAACGCCGGCTGGGAGATCACTCTCGACACGGTGGGCAGTGACGTCTACTACCAGTCGCAGATCCCCGAGTCGCGGCGGCTGGCCCGGATCATGGTCGAGGAGTTCCGGCGAGGGTTCGAGGACTTCGACGCCGACTGGGTGGGGGCGATGATCGTCGGCGCCAAGTCACGGCTCAGCCCCAGCGACGGCACCTCCCAGTACTACGGCGTGCTGCGGCGCACCCTGGTACCGTCGGTGATCGCCGAAGGCGCCTACATCGCCAATCCCAGCGAGGCTGCACTGCTGCGCACCCCCGAGTTCCGTGAGGCGTACGCCGCCGCCGTCTACCGGGCGCTGGTGCGGTTCCTCACCACCGACGACAACGGCAACGGTCCCAGCTTCGATCCCGAGATCTGGCACGGGGACGCCGGCGGAGGCGCCGCGGCGCCGGCGTGCCGGATCCCGGCCCAGGGGTGAGGAGCGGCGCCTCAGTGGTCGACGTTGAAGCGGGCCGCCTCTGCCTGCCGTCGCGCCTCCGCCTCGCTGTAGCCGGCCGGTGACCCGTACACCACCCCGGAGCGCTCGATCACGCGGATGAACGCCTCCACCAT
>CAYUDA010000353.1:0-1605 GCA_964443425.1 uncultured Acidimicrobiaceae bacterium | reverse complement strand
CGGACAACGCCCAGTCGATCGCCTTCCACCGCCGGCTCGGGATGCAGCTCCTCGGGGAACCCAACGAGCATGGGATCCCTGTGGTGCGGGATTACAGCGGCCCCGGTGAGGACCGGGTCGTCTTCCACGCCCCGCTCTAGCCGGCGTCCCCGACGGCGGGCCCGCGGAGCTGCTCGGCGATCTCGACGGCCGTGGCCAGATCCCCTGCTCCGCCAATGAGAACCGACACGCCGTTACCCACGGTGAAAGTGAGCGAACCACCCTCGTCGGTGGACCACACGGCCGGGATCCCTTCCACATCGGACAACACCGTGGACGAGACGGCAGTGGCATACGTCGCCTCGGCATCGAACGCGGCGTCGAAGCTGACATCCACGAAGAGCGACCTTCCATCGACGTCGTAATCGGTCGCCCTCCAGTATCCGCTCTGCCAGATACCGCGGCTCTCCTGATCCGAGACGACCGAGAGGTTCTCGAGCGCATCGTCCGCCGCCGAGGCGCGATGCGTCACAGGGTCGACGCGGACGGCCGCTATGAGTTGCAGGATCCTGTCGCGCTCGAGCCCGGACGCCTCGGCGTACAGCGGTGTCCCTGACTCGTCGGTCCACCACGCCTCGAAACGGTCAGTGCCGCTCTGATGCAGGGTGGCGGACTGCCCGTTGACGGTTGTCTCCTCCACTGAACCCTCCTCCGGCCGGCACACGTCTGCCGGGCACGAATCCTCGAAACGGTTGAGCCGGGGCCACACCGTCATTCCTGCGCCGGAGTCCGATCCGAGGAGAACGAGAAGGTGAGGCTGGCGGCAGGCCGGGCCGCCGTCACGGTTGAAGACCTCGGTCGGCTCGTGTCCCGGAAGCTCCAATCCGAGCTCGGGCGGCATGTCGGCTTCGGCGACGATGGCGGTGTCGTCGGCGCCGGTGGACACGGGGCACAGCCAGCCTTCCTCGCCGCCGACCGATTCCAACGTACCGTCGAGCACCGAAGAGGCGACGACCTCGGAAGGAATCTCCCCCTCGTCGGCCAACGTCGGTGCTGCGGTACCCGGAGCCTCCGTCGATCCCGAGATCGCCCACAGCGGGAGCCCGACGAGCACCAAGGCCAGGGCGGCGGCCCCGAGCACGATCACCGGTGCGAAACGACGGCGTGGCTTCTTCGGGGCGCGCTCCCCCATCGTGGCGACGGCCGCGTGCACCTCGTCCGAGGCCTGGCGGAGTGTGTCGTCGATGTTCCTCATGGTGCTTCCTCCTCGACCCCGAGGCGCCGCGCCAACGTGGCGCGGGCCCGGCGCAGATGGGTGTTGACGGTGTCCTTGCTGCAGCCGAGGATCTCGGCGATCTCGGCCATGGTGAGGTCGGCGAGGTAGTAGTAGGCGACAGTCTCGGTTTGGCGGCGCGGCAATCGCCGGACCTCGTCCCACACCTCGGTGCTCACCGGCGGGAGCTCCGGGACTCGCACCGCCCGGATGCGGAGCATCGCCCGCGCCTCGGCCTTGACACGGCGAAGCAGGGAGAACGAGTTGTTGGCGACCACCTTGCGCACCCATGCCGCCGGCTGCTCAAGGAGGCCGACCTGGTCCCAGTGGCGGTAGGCGGCGGTGAACGCCTC
>CAYUDA010000352.1:0-1607 GCA_964443425.1 uncultured Acidimicrobiaceae bacterium | reverse complement strand
TGAGAACCCTGCTGGGAAGGCGGCTGCCCATCACCGGGGGAACCCTGGAGGTACCGGGCATCACCGGGACGGTGCGCATCGCTCGCGACGGGTTCGGCGTCGCCTACGTCACGGCGGACAACGACGCCGACGCCTGGTTCGGCCACGGCTTCGTGCACGGCCAGGACCGGGCGTTTCAGCTCGAGTCGATCCTGCGTCTGGTGCGCGGCACGCTGTCGGAGTTGATCGGTCCGGACACGCTGCCCCTGGATCGGCTGTCCCGTCGCATCGGCTTCCGGCGATCGTCACTCGCCCAGCTCGACGTACTCGACGACGACGTCCGCACCATGCTCGACGCCTATGCGGCGGGTGCCTACCAGGGGGCGACGGCCGGCTCGTCGAAGGTGGCGCACGAGTTCTCCCTGCTCAGGAGCCGGCCGAGCCGCTACGAAGTCGCCGACGTGCTCGGTCTCATGAAGCTCATGCCCTTCCTGCTGGCATCGAACTGGGATGCCGAGCTGATGCGCTACAAGATGATCGCCGAGGACGGGATGGAGGCGATGCTGGCGCTGGAACCGACCTATCCCGAGTGGTTGCCGGCGACGATCCCGGTGGGCAAGTCGGCCGGTCCCGCCATCGATCGGCTCTCCGCCGATCTCGCGCTGTTCACTGCGGCGACGGGCATGGGCGGGGGATCGAACAACTGGGCGATTGCCGGAGACCGCACCGCATCCGGTCGCCCCATCGTGGCGAACGACCCCCACCTCGCCCCCTCGCACCCGTCCCACTGGCACCTCGCCCATGTGTCCACGCCGGAGTGGCATCTCGCCGGTGCCGCCCTGGTGGGGGCGCCGGCCTTCCCCGTCGGCTTCAACGGCAGATGTGCCTGGGGGGTGACCGCCGGCCTGATCGACAACACGGATCTGTTCCTCGAGGAGTTCGGTCCGGACGGGGCGAGCGTGCGTGTCGGCGACGAGTTCGTCCCGTGCACGGTCCACCACGAGACGATCCACGTCAAGGGCGGCGAGACCGTCGTCGAGGAGGTGCTCGAAACGCCGCACGGCCCCATCATCGGTCCCGCCCTCGCCGACAACGAGGCCGCGATCGCGCTGCGCGCCACCTGGCTCGACCCGGTGCCCGGACGCGGCATGCTGAGCATGCAGACGGTGGCGACACCTCAGGAGCTGAGCGAGGCCTACCGCCATTGGCCGAGCCTGCCGATCAACATCGTGTCCGGATACGACAACGGCGACATCGCGTGGCAGCTCGCCGGCGACACCCCGATCCGCACGTCCGGCTACGGCACCCTTCCCGCCGCCGGCTGGGACCCGGCGTCCGGCTGGTCCGACCGGCTCGTCGACATCGCCGACCTGCCGCACGCCGTGAATCCGGAGACCGGGTTCATCGCCACCGCCAACAACCGGCCGCTCGGCGGAGAAGGCGACGCCTTCGTGGGGTACGACTTCATCGACGGGTACCGGCTGGCGAGGATCACCGAACGGCTCGCCGAGCACGACCAGTGGAATCTCGACGACGTGGCCGCCCTCCAGCTCGATCGGACGGTGATCCCGTGGCGGGAGATGCGCGACGTGGTGCTCGGGGTCACCACCGACGACCCGGCCGCGACG
>CAYUDA010000351.1:0-1609 GCA_964443425.1 uncultured Acidimicrobiaceae bacterium | reverse complement strand
CCCCGGCGACCTCCTTGGTCTTCTCCCACGCCTTCGGCGCCACCTCTTCGGTCTTGTCCTTGGCGGAGCCGAACCACTTCTTGACGGTATCCATGAATCCCATCGACACTCCTCACTTCGTATCAATTCATTGTACGCGCATGGGTTTCGCCGAGGGGGGACGCGCCCCGAAACCGCAATCGTGGATCAGATCGCCGGCAGCGCCACGGCGAGCCGGTCCGCCTCCCGCTCCCTGAGGCCGACCCGGATGCGGAGCCGCTCCAGCACCTGGGGCGTGAACTTCCGGGAGCCATGGATCGGATGCTCCAGCAACCAGGCCGTGATGTCGGATGCGACCTCCGGCTCGGAGCGCAGGTGCACCTGGTCGAGGAGGCGCCGGCTGTTCTGCGGCGGCATGGCGGCCAGCACCTCGTCCCAGCGATCACGGATCCGGTTCCAGGTCGCCACGCCGGTGACCCGATCCCCCAGCATCGACGCCAAGGTCCAGAAGGAATCCTGACGCCGCACCTCACCATCCACGATCATGTCCAGCAGGTGAGCCGAAGCTCCGTCGTCGGGCACGGCGGCGGCGGCCCGCAGGTAGCGCGCCTCGTCCAGCGGGTTCGTGGCCCGGTGGCGCAGTACCAGGAACCGCTCGAAGTCGTCCGGCCCACCGTTGGCCGCCACGATCGCCAGCGCCGCCTCGGCGACGTCGGGATCGACCTCACGCTCGTCGTCGACGCTCGCCGCGAACGTGGCGCGGGCCCACTCCTGAGTCGGTCCGTCGTCGCCCAGGTTGCCGCGGGCACGCAGCAACAGACCGCGCAGCTCCCGGGTCAGGGCCGGCTCGTCGCCGGTAGGCTCGGTGCCGAGCCGCTCGCAGGCCGGCGTGACGAGGTCACGCACGAAACGCCGCAGCGCAGGACGGTCCCCGTCGGCGATGACCCGGTTCAGTTCACCGAGGCCGCCGAGCGCCACGCCCCACACCGCCGGCTCGGTCTCCTCCCCCAGCCGGGAGACGAGCGTGAGGAAGTCCGCAGAGGCGACGGTCCCGGCAAGGACGTTGGCCCAGACGTCGGCGACGACCGCGAACCGTTCCTCGGGTCGCAGCGCGTGGATCCGGGCGGAGACGTCGTCGCGCAGCGACCCCTCGTAGCGGACCCGGTAGAAGCCGTCGCCGCCTGCGTTGAGAAGCAGCCCCTCGACGGCAGGGAGCATCGCCTCGTCTTCGATGACGATTCGGCTCTCGCCCCGGGAGCTGCGGAATCGGGCCGGCACCTTCCACCGGTCGTTGCCGCCACCCAGGAACCGGAACTGCTCTTGGGTGATGTGGCAGGTGCCGTCCTCGACGGACGCCAGCAGCTGCGGATACCCGCCCTGGTAGATCCACGAGTGCATGATGTCGCCCACCGGTTCCCCCGAGGCCTGCTCCAGCGCCGTCCACAGGTCCCCGGTTTCGGTGTTTCCGTAGGCGTGGGCCTGCAGGTACCCGGAGACACCCTCCCGGAACGTCTCCTCCCCCAGGTACTGCTCGAGCATGCGCAGCACGGCCGCGCCCTTCCCGTAGGTGAGCACGTCGAACATCTCGTTGGCGTCCTCGGGTGAGGCCACCGGGAACTCGATGGGCCGG
>CAYUDA010000350.1:0-1630 GCA_964443425.1 uncultured Acidimicrobiaceae bacterium | reverse complement strand
GGCATCTTCCGGGTGCACCAGTTCGACAAGGTCGAGATGTTCTCGTTCTGCGACCCGGCTCGTTCCGGCGAGGAACACGATTTCCTGCTGTCCCGTGAGGAGGAGCTGGTGCAGGCGCTGCGGATCCCCTACCGGGTAGTCAACATCGCCGCCGGCGATCTCGGTGCGTCGGCCGCCAAGAAGTACGACATCGAAGCCTGGTTCCCGGGCCAGGGGCGCTACCGGGAGATCACGTCGACGTCGAACACCACCGACTACCAGTCGCGACGCCTCAAGATTCGCCTGCGGGACGAGGACGGGAACCGGCTGCTCCACACCCTCAACGGAACGGCGGTGGCGGTGGGCCGCTGGCTGATCGCCATCGTGGAGAACTACCAGCGCCCCGACGGCGTGATCGAGGTGCCGGAGGCGCTGCACCCCTATGTGGGTTTCACCACCATCGGCTGAGGCGCGCGGCGGCCGTCGCCCGTTGTCCCTTCTGTCATCCTCCCTGCTGTGCAGGGACCGCCGGCCCGTTCTTTCACCCTCCCTGCTGTGCAGGGAGGGTCGGAGAGGCGCTGCCGGAGGCAGCGGCGATCCGGGGAGGGTCACCTCGAGTCCCGCCACCGGGCCGGGCTCGCCACGGCGAGGTCGTGACCTGGTGATCCGACCATGAGCAACGGCGCCGTGTTCTCCGACATCGCCGGGAGGTACGACCGTATCAACCGGCTGCTGTCCCTCGGGCGCGACCGGGCGTGGCGGGAACGGGTGCTCGAACGGCTCCCGCCGGGCCGGCTCCTCGACCTGGGTGCGGGAACCGGCGCCGCCAACCGCAGTCTCGGGGACCGCCGGGTGGTGGCGCTCGATCCGGCGCGGGAGATGCTGGCGTTGAACGGGGCTCCCTCCCGCGTGGTCGGGGTCGGCGAGCGCCTCCCGTTCCGGGACGGCAGCTTCGATGCGGTGTTCTCCGCCTACGTGTTTCGCAACCTCGCCTCGGTGCCGGGGACGCTGCGGGAGATCGCCCGGGTGCTGCGCCCGGGCGGCAAGGCCGGAGTGGTGGGGCTGGGCCGGCCCCGGGGCGCGGTGGCGCGCCGTTTCCACCGTCTCGGGACGGCGACCGTGCTGCCGCTGGTCGGTCTCCTCGCCGGGGCCCGCGAGGAGTACACGTATCTGCACCGTTCCCTCGACTCCCTCCCGCCGGCCGAGGAGCTGCTGGCGGGCGGCCCGCTGCGGCTGGAGGCGGTGTGGCGGATGGGGCTGTTTGGCTTCGTCTACGGAGCGGTGCTCGTCGCCGAGTGACCGCACCTTGCGATGAGCCGCCGCAGCCCGTACCGAGCCAGGACGGCACCGCCAACCACCGCCCACACCCATGCCAGATCGGCCCGGCCCTCCGGCCCTCGCACCCGGGCGTAGGGGGTGATCCGGAGTACCTGGTAGTCGGGGCATGCGGCGTCGAGTTCCTCGTCGCTCATCGTGGCAGGGTGGATGCCGAGCATCGGCGCCACCACTCCGGAGCCGATCAGGACCTGACGGAGCAACTCGACGCGGTCCGGCGAATCGGTCACGTCGGTCACCTCGGCGTACCAGCGCCCCCCTGGCAGCCACACCGTCACGTCCGGGTCGGCGAGGACGTTGCGGTACCAGTCGGTGC
>CAYUDA010000349.1:0-1633 GCA_964443425.1 uncultured Acidimicrobiaceae bacterium | reverse complement strand
GCAGCTGACACCGAAGGACCGAACACCCGGCACGTGCCAAGATGTGCCTCGATGCACGGCGACCGGAGCGACGCCGAACTGATCGAGGCCTCGCTGGCCGACCCCGACGAGTTCGGCGCGCTCTTCGAGCGGTACTACCCGGCCATCTACCGCTACATGGCGCGGATGGTCGGCGCCGAGGATGGCAACGACCTGACGGCCGACGTGTTCGAGCAGGCCTTCAGGTCGCGCCGGACCTACGACCTCACCCGGCCGTCGGCATCGCCCTGGCTCTACGGGATCGCCAGCCACCTCGCCTCCGCCCACAACCGCAAACGCCGCCGGCGGGACCGGCTCCGTCCCGCCACCAGGGGCAGGCGGGAGGCGGCGAGCCCGCCCGACGAGACCCTGCCCGCCTTCGAGGACGACGTCGCCTCCCGGGTCGACGCCGGCGCCGCCCACGCCGAGCTGCGCCGCGTCCTGGCGCGGCTGCGGCCCGAGGAGCGGGAGGTGGTCGGCCTGTACCTCCTCGCCGACCTCACCTACACGGAAGTCGCCGAGGCCCTCGGTGTTCCCGTGGGCACGGTGCGGTCCCGCCTCTCCCGGGCTCGGAGCCGGCTTCGGAACCTTTATCCGTCCCGCGACCAATTACATAGTGAGCAACCAGGTTCATCCGATGAGTGATTCCTTCGATCCGTTCCAGAACGTGCGCCGCCTCGCCGGCGACCCGGAACCCACTCCCGAAGAGGAGCGGGCCGCCTTGGCGCGTCTGCAACGGGCCATCACCGCCGAGCGCGCCGGGCCCGGTTCCCGCCGCAGGCGGATCGGATGGCGTTGGGCGGTTCCGACCACCGCCGTGGCCCTCGTTGCGGCTTTCCTCACCGCGGTCGTCGTCCTCCAGCCGGGCCCGGCCGATGCCACCCTCGACGAGATCGTGTACGCCGCCCGGGCCGCGACCCCGCTCGACATCCCCGAGGGCTCCTTCATCCACCTCGCCTACGACCAGACCAACCTCGGAGTCGAGCCGGGCGAGGACCTCGGTCTCGACCGGGACCATGTCGGGTACCTGCGGCCGGCCCATGTCGACGTGTGGTACCAGCCGTCCACCGGCTTCTACCAGCGTCGCAGCGTCGCCGGCGAGCCCTTCTTCTTCGACGACGAGGTCCGGACCGCCTGGGAGGCGTCCGGGGGTGCCGCAAGAGACCAGGTGGGCGAGGTCGTGACCGAGCGCGTCACGGGGGTCGTGAACGACGACGCCACCACGGACTGGCCCACCGACCCAAAGCTCCTCCGGGCGGCCCTCGAGGCTCGAATCACCCTGGGTGGATTGCCGAGTGGGATGGATGTGGCGCTGTTCGAGAACGCCGTCGGCATTCTTCGTACCGGCGTTGCCGGGCCGAGTTTGCGGGCCGCCATCGCCGGGATGCTGGCCGGTCTCCCCCTCGACCTCGTCGAAGACCGACCGGATGGCGGCGCCACGCTGGCCATCACCTATGAGCTGAACGGCGATACGTCCCGTTACTTCATCGACCTGGGACCCGACGGGATCCTGCTCGGCGAGCGTCGCGTCGACGTCGACGGGGACGCCGAGCTGAACATCCCCCCCGGCACCACCGTGAGCGACGTCACCTACCAGCCGCCGGAGGTCGTCACC
>CAYUDA010000348.1:0-1646 GCA_964443425.1 uncultured Acidimicrobiaceae bacterium | reverse complement strand
GGGACATCGCCGCCGCGCTCGGCATCCCCCGGGGGACGGTCAAGAGCCGCCTCAACCGGGCGATGGCGAAACTGCGAAAGGACCTGACATGAGCACGCTGGAACGGCACCTCGCCGAGGAACTGCAGCGCAGAGCCGGCGACGTCCCCCCTGCCATGGGGAACCTGGAGAGGGTGCGTCGCGTCGGCAGGCACCGTCTCATGGCATCGCGGCTCGCCTCGCTCGTCGTACTCACCGCGGTGACGGTGGCCGCCTCGCTGGTGCTCACCGGCCGGCCCGCCACCGGGCGACCGGTCGCCGATGGAGGTATGGCCATCGAGGACATGGTGGCCCTCACCCCACTCGAGGCCACCACGCTGACGGTGAAGTGTCTGCAGGGGAAGGGCATCGCCGTCGTCCAGGACGATGAAGCGATCATGTTCGCTGCCGACACCGTGACGACAAGTGTGTACGACCGGGCCGTTGCCACGTGTGAGAACGAGCTGCGGGGTGCGGGCTACCTCCTCCCGAAGGACAATCCCGAGTATCTCCGGGTCGGTTACGTGCAGTTCCTCGCCCTCGCCGACTGCTACCGGGCCGCCGGCATCCTGGTACCCGATCCTCCGAGCCTCGACGCGTTCGTCGCTGCCCGCCGGGCAGGCATCCCCACCTGGTCGCCCCAGCAGGATGCCATCCGGATCGCCGGGTTGGAGGCGGCGCAGGCGGCCGAGGAGGGGTGTGTGCTCCCGACCCCTGAGGAAGTGTGGGCCGAGGACGAGTGAGGCGCCGGCTGCTGGTCCGGTCCGTTACTCGGCGGGATGGAGCCGGTCTGCGATACCCTCGAGCCGTTCCACCAGGAGGTTGGCTTCGGCGGCCGGCAGCCCTCCAACCATGGTCTCTTCGATCTCCTGCACCGTGCGATCTGCCCTCCGCAGGCTGCGTGATCCCTCGGCGGTGAGGCTCGTCTCCAGGACGCGGGCATGGGCTGGGCTGACGCGTCGCCGGACCAGTCCGCGCTCCTCGAGGCCGGCGACGATGCGGATCATCGTCTGGGGCGTGACGAAAGAACGCCGCGCCAGTTCGGCACTCGACAGCCCCGGCTCCTCAGCGAGGCTCGCCAGGACCGCGTACTGCGGGGTGGTGAGCCCGACGTCGCGCAGCGCCTCGTCGATCCTGAGGCGCAATGCATGTTGGGCCCGCTTCAGCACATAGCCGAGCCGACGGCTCACCGGTTGGCGGGTCTTCGCATCGTTCATTCGACAGAGTATACGCACCCTGATATAGTATAAGGATGCTGATACTCGATCGGAAAGGACGGCACCCATGATCCACGTCACCGGCCCCGACTTCGTCGCACTCCAGGTCCGCGACCTCGAGGCATCCCGCCGCTTCTACGTCGAACAGCTCGGGCTCGAGCCGGCCCCCGGAAGCCCGCCCGACGCGGTGGTCTTCACCACGACCCCCATTCCCTTCGCCATCAGGCTGCCGCTGGTGGATCTGGATCAGGCCGAGCGGCTCGGCTGGGGCGTCGCCCTCTGGCTCAACTGCAGCGACACCGAAGGGCTCCATGCCCGGCTGGCCGCCGCCGGGGTCCCGATCACGCAGGATCCGGTCGACGGAGCCTTCGGCCGGCAGTTCGGTTTCCTCGACCCCGACGGATACCCGATC
>CAYUDA010000347.1:0-1647 GCA_964443425.1 uncultured Acidimicrobiaceae bacterium | reverse complement strand
GGTTCGCCGGGGATGGTGCCGAGCCACCAAAGGACAAAGAGGCCGGCGACCGAGACGCCGGTGACGAGCAGGATGGCGGTGGCGGCGTCGAGCGGAAACCGCCGCGGTTCGGACTCGTCCCGTTCCACGCCGTCGCTGCCGGTCACGCGGTTCCTCCCGTCTCGGCGACGGGCCGAGTGTACCGGGCGGGTGGCGGCCCCGGCGTCTCCCCTGACGCGGGGAAGGCCCCCGGATCGCTCCGAGGGCCTTCCTTCCCGTCCTTCTCGGGCGAGGTCAGGACGTGAGCCCCAACTCCGCCTTCAGCTCCTCCAGCTTGGCGTCCGCCTGGACCACGTTGATGGCTTCCTTCAGCTCCGCCTCGGCCCCTTCGGGGGTCGCGTCGCGCAGCTCGGCCTTCGCCATCGCCTCGGCCTTGCGGACCTCGATCTTGTCCTCGATCTTCTCGAGCGACGGCATGTCGTAGTCCATGGTGCTGGACAGCGACTCGACGGCCTTGTTGACCGATTCCTGCATCTTGGCGGCTTCGAGGGTGCCGAGCAGCTCCATGCGCTTGGCGGCCAGCTCCTGGACCCTCATGGCGTTCTGCTGTACGGCGGTCTTGGCCTGGTCGGCCTGAGTGACGGCCGACTCGTACTGCGTCTTCAGCAGCGAGAGGTTGTTCTCGGATGCTTGCAGCTTCATGGCCAGCGACTGCGCCGTCCTCGTCCACTTCGCCTGGCCCTCGGCGTCGCCGGCGTTCTTCGCCTCCTCGGCTTTGAGGATCGACTGCTTGGCCATCTCGCGGGCTTCGCCGACGTCGTCGGCGACCCTCCCGATCTTGCTCTCGAGCTGGGTGCGATGGGCGACGACCTTGGCGGCCTGGTTGCGCAGCTCCTGGTCACGCTTGCGGGCCTCGGTGATGGCCTGCTCGATCTCGACCTCGGGCTTCATCGCCTTCTCGGCGGCGCCCCGGAACAGCGCCTTGATGTAGCCCCAGATTCGCCTGAAAAAGCTCATGGGTGTCCTTCCGTGGGTGGGTGTCCCCAGAGTCTAGGTGACGGGGCGGCCCCGCCACCAGGGGTTCAGCGCCTCCGGGAGCGGCCCATGCGGATGCGGCCGCCGGTGCCCCGGGAGCGGGAGCGGGAGCGGGAAGGGGCAGCGCCGCTGCTGCGCCTGGTGCTGCGCCGCATGGGACGGGACGTCCCGCCGCCGAACATGCCGCCGCCGAACATGCCGCGACGGGAGCGGACCCGGCCGCCGGCCATGACCTGGCCGGCGACGCCGATGAGGACGTCGAGCAGGCCGGGCCCGGCATAGGAGCTGCGCCGGGTGGAGCGCCGGTCGTAGCCGGGGCGCGGGGCAGGTGCCGGTGCGCTCGAAGCTGCCGGGGCGGGGGCGGGTTCCGGCTTCCTCGGTTCGGGTTTGGCAGGGAGCGGGTTCCCGTCGAGCAGCGCCTCGGCGCAGTCGAGCTGCCAGATGGCGACATCGAGCTCGTTGGAGAGGTCGAACAGGGCCTGAGAAGTGGTGGCGGCGGTGAGCCGCTCGGAGGCGGCGGTGTAGGTGGCGCTGGCCTGCTCGAAGTACTGCTTGGCCTGGTCGTTGCCGGAGGCGCTCACCTCGTCGGCCATGTCGAGGATGTCGTTGGCGACCGCGTCGACCTGCTTCTGG
>CAYUDA010000346.1:0-1648 GCA_964443425.1 uncultured Acidimicrobiaceae bacterium | reverse complement strand
CACGTCGCCATCCGGATGGGCCCGGCCGGTCCCGAGGTGAGCGGGATCCCGAAACCGCCCGCGGTTCCCGGCGAACTGGTGACCGCGATTCCCGACACCGGACGGGAGCTGGTGGGCGACCCGCGACGCCGCTACGAGCTGGGATCCGAGGTGACGGGACGCGGCTTCTTCCCCGTCGCCGCCACCGTGCTCCCCCACCATCACGACCAGCCATGCGGGGTGGTGTCTCGTGGAGACCCCGCTACGGTGCTCCAGACCGTGGTCGGGAGCTGCGCCGTCGCCACCGACCCGCCCACCCTGGCCCGGCTCTTCCCGCTCGCCTCGGCGATCGGCCGCCTCCCCGTCTACCGGCTCGGGCTCAGCGTCGACGCCGCCAATCGGGTCGACGAGGTGGTCACCATCATCCGGAGACTCCGCGACGCGGGCTACCCGGCCGATCCCGGCTGAGATCCGCACTGCGGTCCGCGGTCACGCCACGAAGGTGTCGCCCCCCGGTTCCTGGACCACGAAGGCGACCACCAGCGTCGGCCGGGGTCGCCACGACGCCAGGGTGTCGCGGGCCTGACCATTGGCCACCGACCGGAACAGGCCCCACTCGTCGATCCCGGGGGCACGGACGGTGAGGTTGAGGTTGGGGCGCGGCACGAGGCTCTCGCCCTCCAGGTCGAAACCCTCCATCTCGACTACGGCAAGCCCCAGCTCTTCGCAGCGCTCGATGAAGGCCTCCGCCACCGGTTGCGGGAAGAACCCCTCGCCGTCGGCGGTGCGGTGGACCGCCTGCGAGTCGAACTCCTCGACCAGCTGCAGCGTCGCCGGGTCCTCGTTGCCCCAGGCGTCGCCCTCGTCCTCCTCGGGAGCGATCCGGATGGTGAAGCCGCCCTCCTCGTCCTCGTACTCGTCGGGGGCGACGATGCGCTCCGCCAGCTCCAGGACCCGCATCAGGTCCCGTACCTCGAGGTCGTGCACGTCGCCGGCATCGTCGGGGTAGATCTGTGCCACGACGACGTCCCCATCCCAGAAGACCATCCCGATGAACTCGTCGTCGCGCCACAGCTCGACAACCGGCCGGTCGAAGCCCTCTCGCTCACTCTCGACGATGCGAAGCGGAAACATCGCCGAGAGGGTACTCGGCGCGGACCGCGCCCCGCCGTCGCCGGGGTCCGGGTGTGCTCTAGGGTGCCCTGGTGACCGCAGACGTCATCGACATCCTGCTGCTGCTGGCCCTCCCGGCGTCCGGCAAGTCGGAGATCCGCCGCTATCTGCAGCACCTCGATCCTGAGGTGGCACGCCGCGAGCTCCACGTCGGCCCGACCCTCCAGCTCGATGACTTCCCCTACGTGCACCTGATGCGCCGCATCTCCCAAGAGCTCCGGGTGCGCGGACACGATCCCGTGTTCTTCGCCTCCGACGAAGAGCCGTTTCGGGACCCGCGCGACTGGCGCACCCTCACCCTGCTTCTCGATGAGGACTACGCCGACCTCACCCGGCCGCTGGCCCATCCGGGGCAGGCCGCGCCGTGGATGCTGGGCCGCCTCGACCGGGCCCGCCGCCACGCCGACGCCGACGGCTTCGTCGACGCCGCCGCATCCGAGGTCCGCTCCGACATCGAGACGGCGATCGAGGACGAGGCGGCGGCGCTGCTGCGCGA
>CAYUDA010000345.1:0-1674 GCA_964443425.1 uncultured Acidimicrobiaceae bacterium | reverse complement strand
CACAACCCGGCCTATGACAACGGGTACAAGGTGTACGACCGCAACGGCGCCCAGATCGTTCCCCCGGTCGATCGTCAGATCGCCGACGCCATCGACCGGGTGGGGCTGGCGGTGGAGGTTCCTCGGGTACGGGGCGCCACCCGGGGCGGCGACGCCCTCGCCTCCCCGGTGCCGTCCGACGTGTTCGACCGCTACCTCGACGAGGTCGCCGCGGTCCGGCCGCCGGGCGCGACGGGATCCGACCTCGTCATCGTGTACACCCCGATGCACGGGGTCGGCGGAGCCTTCACCACCGAGGCACTGCGGCGCTTCGGCCACACCCGGCTTCACCCGGTGCCGCAGCAGTACGAGCCGGATGGGCGTTTCCCAACCGTGGCCTTCCCCAACCCGGAGGAACCGGGCGCCCTCGACCTCGCCACCGAGCTGGCCGGTCGGGTCGGTGCAGACCTCATCATCGCCAACGATCCCGACACCGACCGCCTCGCGGTGAGCGTCGAGCACCCCGACGGCTGGCGTCCCCTCACCGGGAACCAGATCGGGGTGTTGCTCGCCGACTTCATCTTGGACTACACCCCGACGGCACGACCCATCGTCATCAACAGCATCGTGTCCTCCCCGCTCCTGGGCCGGATCGCCACCGCGCACGGGGCACGGTTCGCCCAGACTCTCACGGGCTTCAAGTGGATCTGGAACGCCGCCCTCGATCTCCAGGAGGCGGGGGAGGGGCGGTTCGTGTTCGGCTTCGAGGAGGCCCTCGGCTACTCGGTGGGCCAGATCGTGCGCGACAAGGACGGGATCAGCGCCGCGGTGCTGTTTGCCGACCTCGCCGCCGCCTGCCGCGCCGCCGGGGGCACGGTGCTGGATCGGCTCGACGAGCTTCACCGCCGCCACGGGCATTGGGTGTCCACTCAGCGCAGCGTGGTGCGACCCGGTACCGAGGGAGCGTCTGAGATCGCCGCCGCCATGGAGCGGCTCGCAGCGTCACCTCCCACCTCCCTCGACGGCGTCCCCGTCGCCACCGTGACGGACTTCCGGCAGGGCGCCGAGGCGCGGCCCCGCTACCTGCCCTCCGCAAGTCTGGTGGAACTCGACCTAGGGGAGCAGGGACGGGTACTCGCCCGGCCAAGCGGGACCGAGCCGAAGCTGAAGATCTACGTCGACGTCACGGCGCCCGTCGAGGCCGGACGGGCTCCTCAGGAAATGGAAACGGAACTGACGTCGACCGCGGACCGTCTCGCCGCCGCCACCGTGGCCGCCCTCGGGCTCTGAACTACCCCTCCAGGAGCCAACCGGCCATAATGCGCGAGAGAACGCACGACCACCCGGCCTCGGGCCGGACGACGAGGCGAGGAGCTGACATGGATCTCGTAAGCCTGCTCGGGGACGATGCACAGGGCCTGCTCGAACACGAATCGAAGGGGATCTCCAAGGAGAATCTCTCGCTTCCCGGGCCTGACTTCGTGGACCGGGTCTTCCTGCAGAGCGATCGCAACCCCCAGGTGCTGCGCAACCTGCAGGCGCTGTTCGACCACGGACGTCTCGGAGGCTCCGGCTACGTCTCGATTCTCCCCGTCGATCAGGGCATCGAGCATTCGGCGGCGGCGTCGTTCGCGCCGAATCCGGCGTACTTCGATCCGAAGAACATCGTCGAGCTCGCCGTCGAGGCCGGCTGCA
>CAYUDA010000344.1:0-1697 GCA_964443425.1 uncultured Acidimicrobiaceae bacterium | reverse complement strand
GCTACGACTACGCGTCCGCGGTGGGGTACTGGGTGGAGGAGGGCCGGCCCGACCGGATGGACGCCGACCTCAACGGCATCCCCTGCGAGACCGTGTACGACAGCGCCGAGATATCGGCCTTCTTCGCCCCCGCCCCCACCACCTCCGGGTTGTTCTGCCGGGACGTGGTCGCCGCCGGCGGCGACTACGCCACCGCGGTCGCCTACTGGCTGGCGGAGGGAGCCCCCGACCGGATGGACGCCGACGGCAACGGCATTCCCTGTGAGACTGTCTACGACGGCGCCGAGATCGCCGCCTTCTACCCCTGAGCTTCAGAGCAGCCAGGGAAGCAGCCGGTGCGGGACCCGTTGCCGGTAGTCGGGGTATTGGGGATAGCGGGCCGTGAGGTACCGCTCCTCGAGGCGGGTCTTCCCCAGGAAGAGGAGCAGCAACGCCAGGCTGCCGGCGAGGGCAAGGGGGTTGGCGTCCATCGCCGCCAGGCCGGCGCTCCCGATCACCAGCCCGCCGTAGATCGGATGCCGCACGATTCGGTAGGCGCCACTTGCGATGAGCGGCACCCCCGGCAGCGGCACGGGAAGGGCCGAGATCTGGTGCCGGAGCTGCCAGGAGGCGGTGCCACCGAGAGCGCCACCCGCAACCACCGCGGCGCCTCCGACGGCGGCGAGCCACATCGGCACATCCCCACCGGTGGCGGCGAGCGCGAGAGCAATGAGCCCGAACAGGGTGAACTGAGCGACCACCCACCATCCGCCCCGTTCGAAGAACCCCTCCAACTTCATCCGATCTGATAGAGAGAGACTTAGATTTCTTGGCATAGGCATGCTAGTCTCGGCGTTGTTGCTAAGCAGCGTCCGCAGCAGAACCACAGGATCACATGGACATCAATCGCTTCACCCAGAAAGCCCAGCAGGCAATCCTGGCTGCCCGTGACGGAGCCGCCGAGCGCAGCCACCAGCACGTCGGCCCGGCCCACCTTCTCGAGGCACTGCTCGGTCAGCCCGACACCATCGTGTATCCCCTCCTCGCCAAGCTCGACGCCAACCCGGCCGAGCTGCGTGCCGCGGTCACCGCGGTGCTGGAGCGGGTTCCCCGGGTCTACGGCGACGGCGGGGAGGTCGCGTTCTCCCCCGAGACGCTGGCAGTCCTCGAAGCAGCCGAACAGCAGATGCGAACCATGAAGGATCAGTACGTCTCGGTCGAGCACCTGCTGCTGGCACTGGCCGCCTCCCCCACCGAGGCGGGCGAGATCCTCCGCGACCGCGGCCTCGCCCCCGACGCCGCCCTCGCCGGGCTCGCCGAGGTTCGCGGCAGCCAGCGGGTCACCGGTCAGAACCCGGAGGACACCCTGGCCCCGCTCGAGAAGTACGGACGGGACCTCGTCCAGCTCGCCGGCCAGGGCAAGCTCGACCCGGTGATCGGCCGCGACGACGAGATCCGGAGGGTCATCCAGGTGCTGTCCCGCCGCACCAAGAACAACCCCGTGCTCATTGGCGAGCCGGGGGTCGGCAAGACCGCCGTCGTCGAGGGCCTCGCCCAGCGGATCGTCGACGGCGACGTGCCTGAGAGCCTCAAGAACAAACGCATCGTCGCCCTCGACCTCGGCGCCATGGTGGCCGGGGCCAAGTACCGCGGTGAGTTCGAAGAGCGCCTCAAGGCGGTCCTCGACGAGATCGCGGCCGCCGCCGGCGGCATCATCA
>CAYUDA010000343.1:0-1706 GCA_964443425.1 uncultured Acidimicrobiaceae bacterium | reverse complement strand
CCACACGAGCCAGACTGCAGGAGCTGGGTCTCGACGAGCTTCGTGACATGGCAGGTACGGTCGAGGTCGATCACCAAGGCCTCCAGAAGTCCAAGCTCATCGCAGCCATCATCGAGTCGGAGAAGTTCGACGAGGCGATGCTGCCGGAGGCCACGCCTACTCCGGTTGCCGAGGAAGTCGTCCGCAACGACGACGGCGACCGCGGCGACGGCGACCGCGGCGACCGTGACCGTGGCGACCGTGACCGCGACGACCGTGACCGCGACGACCGTGACCGCGGCGACGGCGGCGATCGGTCGGGCAGCCGCAGTTCTGGTGACCGCCCCGGGGGCGGCTTCGATCAGCAGGACGACCGTCAGGGTGGCGCCGGGAACCGCAGCCGGCGCCGTCGCCGGGGGCGGGGACCGCAAGACCCCGTCGACGAGTCCGAACTCGAAGTGCGTGAAGGCATCCTCGACATCCTTCCCGAGGGCTACGGCTTCCTGCGCTGCACCGGCTACCTGCCGGGCGAGAAGGACGTCTACGTCGCCGCCAACCAGGTGCGGAAGCACAAGCTGCGCAAGGGCGACATCTGCACCGGACCGATCCGCCCCGCCCGGGCCCAGGAGAAGTTCCCTGCGCTGCTGCGCATCGTCACCGTCAACGGCGCCGACCCGGAGCAGGCCCGGCAGCGGGTCCGCTTCGCCGACCTCACCCCACTGTTCCCCGACGTGCGGCTCCACCTCGAGGTGGACGGTGAGTCGAACCACATCCTGCCCCGCATCGTCGACCTCATCGCCCCGATCGGAAAGGGTCAGCGCGGTCTCATCGTCTCCCCGCCCAAGGCAGGCAAGACGACGGTGCTCAAGGAGATCGCCAACTCGATCACCGCCAACAACCCCGAGTGCCACCTGATGGTGGTGCTGGTCGACGAGCGGCCCGAAGAGGTCACCGACATGCAGCGCTCGGTGAAGGGCGAGGTGATCTACTCCACCTTCGACCGTCCCGCCGAGGAGCACACCCAGGTGTCGGAGCTGGCCATCGAGCGGGCCAAGCGCCTGGTCGAGGTGGGCCAGGACGTCGTGGTGCTGCTCGACTCGATCACCCGGCTCGCCCGGGCCCACAACCTGGCGACCCCGGCGTCGGGCCGCATCCTCTCCGGTGGTGTCGACTCGACCGCCCTCTACCCGCCGAAGCGGTTCTTCGGCGCCGCCCGCAACATCGAGGAGGGCGGCAGCCTCACCATCCTCGGCACGGCGCTGGTCGAGACCGGTTCCCGGATGGACGAGGTGATCTTCGAAGAGTTCAAAGGCACCGGCAACATGGAGCTGCGCCTCGACCGCAAGCTCGCCGACAAGCGCATCTACCCGGCGATCGACATCGAGGCCTCCGGCACCCGCCGGGAGGAGCTGCTGTTCGACCCGGACGAGCTGGTTCAGGTGTGGAAGCTGCGCCGGGTGCTGCTGGCGCTCGAGTCGGGGGCGGCCCTCGAGCTGCTCATCGACCGGCTCAAGAGCACCAAGTCGAACGGCGAGTTCCTGGCGGCCATCGCCGAGAGTGGCGGTTCGTGAGGCGGCGGCCGAACCGAGGGGATTCGGCCGGAGCCAAGGGGCACTACAGTGCCGTCCGGTAACGAGGAGTTGAAGCGTTGAAGCCCGATATCCATCCCACATACCGACCGGTCGTGTTCCAGGACACGTCGTCGGATTTCGCCTTCCTGACCCGAT
>CAYUDA010000342.1:0-1713 GCA_964443425.1 uncultured Acidimicrobiaceae bacterium | reverse complement strand
CGGCCGCGAATCCGGCGACGAGGAGGAGAGCCGTCGCCGCGGCGGCGAGCGTCTTTCGCATACGGGAATCCTTTCGTGCTGGGATGCTTTCCACAGCATCGGCGAAGCCCATGAGGCTCCTCTGAAAGGAAGGTGAGAATCAGCGAAGAATCGGAGCAAGTCGCAGGCGGGTCGTCGCTCGCTAGGGTGACCCGATGGCCAGGGCACCAGCAGCGTTCGACCGGTACGACGACTACGACGCGGTCGGCCTGGCCGGCCTGGTGGCCCGGGGCGAGGTGCACCCTTCCGAGCTGGTCGAGGCGGCGATCGCGCGGATCGAGGCGGTGAATCCCACCCTCAACGCGGTGGTGCGGCGCGACGACGACCGGGCCCGCCGGCTCGCCGCCGGCGGACCCCCGTCCGGCCCTTTCCGCGGTGTTCCGATCCTCGTCAAGGATCTGATGCTGGAGGAGGGGGAGCGAACCTGCTTCGGATCAGTGTTCCTGCGCGAGTTCGTCTCCGAGATCACCGAGGAATACGTGGCGCGGGTGAAGCGAGCCGGATTCGTGCCGGTCGGACGCACCGCCACCTCCGAGTTCGGTCTGCTGCCGACCACCGAGTCGAGGCTGTACGGACCCACCCACAATCCCTGGAATACCGACCACTCCGCCGGAGGATCGAGCGGCGGATCGGCCGCGGCGGTCGCCGGCGGGATCGTGCCACTGGCGTTGGGTGGCGACGGGGGAGGCTCGATCCGGATCCCCGCGTCGATCAATGGCGTCTTCGGGCTGAAGCCGTCACGAGGCCGGAACCCCCGCTTCCCGGCCGCGGCGGCCGACTACCTCGCGGTCGACCTTGGCTTGAGTCGCACCGTGCGCGACACCGCAGCCCTGCTCGACGTGGTCCACGGCGCCGAGCCCGGGTCGCAGTACTGGGCTCCGCCGCCCACCGCCCCGTTCGGCGACGCCGTCGAACGCGATCCCGAGCCGCTACGGATCGCCTTCACCGTCGAGGACCTGCGGGGGAATCGGGTTCATCCCGACTGCGAGGCGGCGGTGCGGTCCACCGCCGATCTGCTCGAGAGCCTGGGCCATCGGGTGGTCGAGGACGGCCCGAAGGTCGACGGCGAGCGGGTCGCCAATGCGTTCATCGAGGTGTGGGCGGGGATGGCGGCTGGAGCTTTTCTCCTCATTCTCGAGACCGGCCAGGATTTGAAGCGAGGGGTGAAGACCATGCGGCGCCTCCTCGGCGACTGGCGCGCCATGAAACTGATCGCCTGGCTCGACACCCGGCGCAGCAAGCTCCCCGCCTTCGAGCCGTTCACCTGGGGCCTCGCCGATCGCTCCCGCCACCACACCCCCGCCCAGCTCGACGCCGCCCACACCACCCTGCAAACCGCTTCGCACCGCTACGGCCAGTTCCTCGAGGAATACGACATGCTGCTCACCCCGGTGCTGGGCAGCCCCCCGCTTCCCCTCGGGGCGATCGACCAGGATGCACCGTGGGAGAAACTGATCGAGCAGCTCTTCGGCTACGTCGCCTTCACACCGATCGCCAACTTCTCAGGGCTCCCGGCGATGTCGGTGCCGCTCCACTGGAACCAGGCCGGGCTCCCGGTGGGCTCCCACTTCACCGGCCGGTTCGGCGACGAGGCCGGATTGCTGGCCCTCGCCGGTCAGCTGGAACGAACCCGGCCCTGGGCGGGGCGGCGCCCGACGGTGACGGCCGCCGGGA
>CAYUDA010000341.1:0-1723 GCA_964443425.1 uncultured Acidimicrobiaceae bacterium | reverse complement strand
ACCAGGAGCCGCCACACCATCACCGCGAACAGCCCCAGCACGATGGTGGCGCCGACAAAGCCGAGCTGCTCGCCGATCGCGGTGAAGATGAAATCGGTCGCCTGCTGCGGCACGAAGGACAGATTGGTTTGGGTCCCGCCGAACAGGCCCTTGCCGAGGAACCCTCCGGAGCCGATGGCGATCTCGCTCTGCAACTGGTTGTAGAGGGCGGTCTGGGCGGAGTGGGCGGCCGGGTCGAGGAAGGCGGTGAGGCGCTGCAGCTGGAACGCCTTGATCCAGCCCGCCTGGAACAGGCCGACGGCGCCAACCGTGGCGCCCAGCACCAGGAAGGTGAGCTGGCGCCAGGTGGTACCGCCCACGAAGAGCATCACCACCGCGATGAAGCCGAACACGAGCATCGTGCCGAGGTCGGGTTGCTTGAAGATGAGGGCCGCCGGGATGCCGACGATGGCCACGGCCCGGGCGATGTGATCCCAGCGCAGCGCCTGGTCGACGGCGGATGCGAGCAGCGCAGCCAGCGCCAGGATCACCGCCACCTTGGCGAACTCCGACGGCTGGAACGTGAGGGGCCCGATCTCGATCCAGCGGTGGGTGCCGGCCCGTTCCGGACCGAAGAGCACCACGAGGAGGGTGACGAGACTGATGAGGTAGGCCACCGGCGCCAGCAGGTGCAGGGTGCGGTGCTCGATGAGGGAAGCGGCGATGAAGACGACGACGCCGATCACCACGAAGATCACCTGGTCCCGCATGACCGAGGCAGGATCCTGGCCGAGGGCCTCGAGGCGGGGCGCCGAGGCACTGTAGATCATAACGATGCCGAGCCCGGAGAGGGCCAGGTAAGGGAGGATGAGGAGAAGGTCGGGACGGAGGGCACGCTCGCGCTGCAGCAGGAGCACCGGCTCGCCGCTGGAGGCAGCGAGCACCATCAGTCGGCCTCCACCCCGGGAAGGATGTCGGTGACCGGCACCCCAACCAGGTACTGCAGGATCGGCTTGGCGGTCGGGGCGGCAATGCCGCCGCCGCTGCCGCCCCGCTCGATGATGACAACGACGACGTGCTCGGGATCGTTGATGGGCGTCACCCCGACGAAGAGCGCCGTCGTCACCGTGTCCTGGATCACGTTCCCGTCGTCGTCGACCTGCCGCTTGATCACCTCCGCCGTCCCGGTCTTCCCTCCGATCTGCTCGACACCGGGCCCGAAGTCGACGAAGGCCGAGTGGGCGGTGCCCCGCGGGTTGTTGACCACCGATTGCAGATCGCGTCGCAGCGCCTTGACCGTGGAGGTCGACAGCTCCGTGACCTGACGGAGCACGGTCGGCTCGTTCTGGTAGACGACCTCCCCGTCCTGGCTGACGGCCTCGTCGAGCACCCGCGGCTGCCACACGGTGCCCCCGTTCACCATGGCGGCGTAGGCAGTCGCCAGCTGGATCGGTGTCACCACGACCGAGCCCTGCCCGACCGCGGCCTGGAGGAGGTCACCGCCCAGCCACGGGCTGGCGAGGTCGAGACGGAACTGGGCGAGCCGGTTCGGCTCTTCGACCTTCCAGCGCTCGAACAGCGCCCGATCCGGGATGATGCCGCTCTTCTCGAAGGGGAGGTCGATGTTCGTCTTCTCGTCGAACCCGAACCGGCGGGCCCAATCCTGCAGCAGCGATTCGTTGGCGGTGTTCTTGTACTGCTGCCACAGGTTGTAGGCGACGTCCCAGAAGTAGACGTTGCAGGA
>CAYUDA010000340.1:0-1733 GCA_964443425.1 uncultured Acidimicrobiaceae bacterium | reverse complement strand
TTGGAGAACGCCAGCAACCCCTCCAGCATGCGGAGACGGGGAAAGCGGGGGCACATGTACGCCCGTCCCTCCCATTCGGTGCGGAAGGCGTCGTCGACGGTGGGTTCCTGCCAGACGAAGTGATCGTCTGCGCGCGCCACCGTCGCGGCAGCCGCCGGGTCGCGGTGGACCTCGAAGCCCCCGGCCCGGTCGGCGGGAAGGTACACACGCAGGAACGCCGACAGGATCACCCGCGCGATGCTAGGAGGCTCGGAGCCCTGCGGGCGCGGGAGTTTGCCCCGACGGCCTGCGACCGGGATCGCCCCGGCCACCGACCGGTCGATCGCTAAGATGGTGGGTCCGGGCCTGCCCCCCTGCCGGTCCCGTCGCTGCGAGGGAGAATGTCCTTGGGATCCGTCGAAGTCGCCGGTCGAGCCGTCCTTCGAGCGAACCCCGTCCCCTCGCCACCTTCCTGCCCGCGGCGTGGTGTGAAACCTCCGCCGCCGGCCGGAAGTCGAACCTGATGGTGCGCGAACCCGGCCGGGGCGGGCCGGAACGATAGGAGCGGGAGGTCATGCTCGAGCTCGACAGCGTTCGGGATCACAAGGCGCTCGGCCTCGACGACGACCAGGTCGTGGCCATGTACCGGACGATGCTGCTGGCACGCAAGCTCGACGAGCGCATGTGGGCCCTCAACCGGCAGGCCAGAGTGCCCTTCGTGGTCTCCGCCGCCGGCCACGAGGCCTGCCAGGTGGGGACCGCCCTCACCCTCGATCCCGCCACCGATTGGTCGCTTCCCTACTACCGCGACACCGCCTTCAACCTGGCGCTCGGCGTCACAGCTCGCGATGTCTTCCTCGCAGCGTTCTCCAAGGCCGCCGACCCCACCAGCGGCGGCCGGCAGATGCCGAACCACTGGTCGGAGCCGGACCTCCACATCTTCACCCACTCCTCCGTCATCGGTTCCCAATACCCGCACGGGTGCGGCATCGCCTACCGGCTCATGGAGCAGGGGCTGCCCGGTGTCGTCCTCGTCAGCTCCGGGGAAGGCGCCACCTCGGAGGGCGACTGGCACGAGGCGATGAACTTCGCCGGCATCCACAAGCTCCCCATGGTGTTCCTGGTCGAGAACAACCTGTACGCCATCTCGGTGCCGATCGCCGAGGAGGTGGCCGGCACCGTCGCCGGCCGCGCCTCGGGCTACGCCATGCCGGGAGTTGCGGTGGACGGCAACGACGTCCTCGCCGTCTACGCGGTGGCTTCGGCCGCGGTGGAGCGGGCCCGCTCCGGTGAGGGGCCGACCCTGATCGAGGCGCAGACCTACCGCTACTACGCCCACACCTCCGACGACGACGACAAGGTGTACCGCTCACCGGAGGAGGTCGAGCTGTGGCGCCGCAAGGACCCCATCGCGGTGCTCCACCGCTACCTGGTCGAGTCCCGCCTCCTCGGCGAGGACGAGGAGGACCGCATCGAACGTGAGGTCACCGAAGAGATCGCGGCCGCCGTCGCCGAGGCCGAAGCTGCCCCCGATCCCGACGACTGGTCGTCACACGTCTACGCCAACCCGATCACGCCCGCCGAGCCCGCCACCGCGGTCGAGACGCCTCCGGAGGGGGAATCCACCAATCTCATCACCGCGATCAACCAGACGATGCACGAGATCTTCGCCGCCGACCCCGACGTGTGCCTCTTCGGCCAAGACGTCGCCGACCCCAAAGGCGGCGTCTTCAAGGCATCGACCGGTCTCACCG
>CAYUDA010000339.1:0-1735 GCA_964443425.1 uncultured Acidimicrobiaceae bacterium | reverse complement strand
CGTTGTCGTCGACGAAGTCGATCGACGTGTCGACTGCGGTCAGGTGGAGGGCCCGGACCAGGAACGCCGCCATCTGACCCCGCGTGACGCTGTCGTCGGGGCAGTACATGTCGTTGAGCGGCGGGTTGCAGCCCAGCGTGATCCCGGCGTCCGCCAACCACGTGATATCGGCCGCGAACACATTGGTCAGTGGAACGTCGAGGAACCGCGCCTCAGGATCCGGGCCGGGCTCGGTTCCGGGATCGGTGCCGGGGTCGGTGCCGGGCCCAGTGCCGGGCTCCGGGTTGTCATTGTCGACGGTGACCGTCACCGTCGCCGACTGCCCGACGCCGGCGCTGCTGTCGGTGGCCCGCGCCACCAGCTCGGCCTCGCCGTCGTAGCGAGTTGCGGTGTCCCACGGATACAGGTAGGCGCTCAGTGAGCCGTTCCAGGTCGCGTCGTGCCAGGTGGCTGCCCCGTCGGTGGACACCTCGACGTCGAGGGTCCCGGCCGCGTCCTGGAGGTCGTCGGCGTCGACCACGACCGTGGTCACCCCGGTCACCGTGGCGCCCTCGAGGGGCGAGACGATGCTGGCTGTCGGCTCGTCGCTGATGTTGTCGACCATGACACTCCGCGGCGCCGAACTGGCGGAGTTGTCGGCGGCGTCGGTGGCCCGCGCCTGGATCTGGACCGAGCCGTCGGGACCGGTCGTGGTGTCCCACACCAGCCGGTAGAGGGAATCGACGTCGCTCCAGGAGGTCGGCTCCCAGGTGGCGCCACCATCGGTGGACACCTCGACCACGACGTCCTCGGACGCGTCGTCGATGGCGACGTCGACATCGACGAATCCGCTCACCGTGCTCCCCGCGGTCGGGGTTTCGATGGTGACGACCGGCGCGGTGTTGTCGACGATCACCGTGGCCGGGATGGCGGTGCCGACGTTGTCGTTGGCGTCGGTGGCGCGAGCTCGCAACTGGCGCGGCCCATCGGCGACGCCGGTGGTGTTCCACGAGTAGTGGTAGGCGCCGGCGCCCCAGGTGGCGATGTGCCAGGTGGAACCCCCGTCAACGGACACCTGGACGTCGAGCGAACCGGCCGGATCCTCGTTGTCGGTCGCATCCACCGTCACGTCGACGGTGCCGCTCACCGTGCCGCCGGGCCCGGTGAGGGTCACGGTCGGCTCCTCGGTGTCAGGCGGCTCGAGAGGCGGCCCGGCCGCCGGCCCCTGCCCGTCCTCGGGGCAGAAGCGCACGACGCCGTTGGAGTAGACGTCTCCGCCGGGCACGCTGCGGCGGTTGAAGTCACCGCCGGCCCACAGGCAGCCGTCGGGCGATCCGTGCAGCGCCCAGCCACCGAGGCTTCCCTGGATGTCGGGAGTGAAGCTCCCGATGTAGTCGCCGGTGTCGGCGTCGAGGGCGATGATGCCCTTCACCTCTCCGACCAGCGGCGCGCGAGACGCCTGATTGGTGCTGGTCGCGCTGTTGGGGATCTCCCGCACCACACCCCAGAAGTGCCCGGTGGCGTAGATGCGCCGGCTCCCGTCGCCCGTCTCCACCAGCGTGATGGCCTGGAAGTCGCCGCCGAACTGGTAGTTGTTGTCCCACCCGGTGAACCAGCGCCGCTCGATCGACAGGTCGTTGGCGTTGAGCATCTGCACCACGTGCTGGGTGCCGGCGATCCACACCGTGTCGCCGTCGGCGATGATCTCGTAGTGCTGGTGCTCGTCGGGATAGAGGTCGACCGGGTGCTGCAGACC
>CAYUDA010000338.1:0-1753 GCA_964443425.1 uncultured Acidimicrobiaceae bacterium | reverse complement strand
GGTGTCGTCGATCTCGAAGAACGGCGACGGGGGCGGTCCGGCGGCGGCCTCGATGGCGGCTACCGATCTCCGGTTGCGGCGCACCGAGATCGCCCAGAGGGCAATGCCGAGGGCGGCGACGAGGGCGATGACGACGGCCAGCCACACCGGGAACCCGTCGCCGCCGTAGGTGGAGCGGGCGTGGAGCGTCAGCTCGTCGCCGGTGATCGGGATCGACCAGCGGAGCCGCCCGTCGGGGAGCTGCTCGTCGGCGTTGTGCTCCTCGACGGTCCCGGGCAGCGACACGACGACGCTGGCGGAGAACAACTGTCCCGAGATCGTCGCCGGGTCGAGTGGCAGCTCGTCGGTGCTGAAGTCGCTGCCACCGAGGGGGGCCAGAGTGGCGTCGAGCTCGGCGCCGTTCTCGTCGACGGTGAGGGAGAACTCCCGGAACGGCCCGGTGCCGTCGCCCCCGCCGACCGCGTCCGTCAGGGCGGCGACAGAAGCGAAGGTGACCGGGGTGACGTAGTACGTCATGTCGCCCTCGGTGCGTTGTTCGGTCTCGCCTTCGATTCCGAAGTCGAGGCCGGTGAGGATGTCGAGATCGCCGTTGGCAAGCGAGCCGACCAGATCCTGTACCTCTTGGTCGACCCCCACCTCGGCCTGAACGGTGCTGCTGCCGTCCTCGTTGACGTCGAGGACGAGATTCACCTCGGCCCGGCACGCGGTCGTCAGAAGCGCGAGTACACATACCAGGCGCCACATCTTGCCCACGAGTACTCCTTGGCCGATCGGGATGAAGATACCCCGTGCGGGAGACATCGCGGTGCCGCCACATCGTGGGAGATAGGCTCGCGCCATGCGCCACGACGATCTTGCCGCGGTATCGAGCCGGGTGCGCCGCGCCCTGGTGGAGGCATTCGCCCCGTACGTCCGGGAT
This sequence comes from uncultured Acidimicrobiaceae bacterium, assembly GCA_964443425.1. Taxonomy (GTDB): domain Bacteria; phylum Actinomycetota; class Acidimicrobiia; order Spongiisociales; family UBA5794; genus CAYQEC01. Next base: position 834 of record CAYUDA010000338.1, on the reverse strand, counting down.
CGGCTCGCGGAACGGGGCATCGTCCCCTCCGAGGCGGTGGCCTCCGCCATCGAGATCGGCGCCACCTGGCTCGACGGCCGACTCGGCGAGCTGTTCGCCGCCGCTGCGGCCGAGCAACGGAGCTCGCCGCTGGCCCTGTTCCAGGCGGCGCTGGCGTTTCCCACCGATGCACTGGAGCGTGAGGGTGTGGCCGCGGCGGCCCGGGACGAGGCGGAGGCGGCAACGCTGCCGGGGGACCGCTACCAACTGGCGCCTGCCTCGTCGCAGGATCTCGGTGAGGAGGTGTGGCAGGCGCACGCCGCCTGGGGGGTCGCCAAGGCCAGGGCGCTCGGGGCGCGTCCCCGCGGGGCAGACGCGCCACCTCCGCCGCCGCCGGCGGCGGAGGTGGCGCTGTTCTCGGCGGATGCCGAGTTGCGCCGCGCCGTCGGCGCCATGGTTCAGGGCGCCGGGTACCCGCTGGTGGTGTGGCGCAATCCCGGGGCCCTCGAGGCCGGGGTGGAGGGGGGCGGGCCGTTGCTGGCGATCGTCGACCTCGACCACCGCACTGCCGACGCCGCGCTGCGGGATCTGAAGGGGGCGGGAGTGCCCATCGTGGCGGTGGGTCGATCCGTCGACGACTTCGTCGTCGCCCGCGCCCGGGCCCTCGGGGCCGGGGAGGTGCTGTCCCGGGGACGGCTGCAGGACCGTCTCCCTGGCTTGCTGCCGCAGATCACCTGACCGGAGGCGCCGGTAGCATCCCCGCCATGAGAGCCCGCCGCGGCATCGAGGTGATCCCCTTTCCCCGCTCGCGCCGGGTGATCGTCGACATCGGGCGCGCCACCCGGTCACGCCGGA
>CAYUDA010000337.1:0-1770 GCA_964443425.1 uncultured Acidimicrobiaceae bacterium | reverse complement strand
TCGGCCCCACCTCCACCGACTTCCGTCCCGAAACCGGCATCGTGCGCATCACCCTCCCCGGGGAGGTGACGGCGTCGGCGATCGCCGACCTCACCTTCGACGGGGTGTTGATACGGCGCGCCTTCGTGGTCCGCACCCGGGACGGGCACCTCGCCATCGATCTCCACCTCGCCGCCGCCGCCGTGGTGGTGGTGCGCTCCATGGGGACCCGTTCCCCGGCCCAGGTCATCGTCGACGTCAAACCCGACGCCGAAGGAATCCCCCGTGAGGATCCCCCCATCATCGGCGAGAACGTGGTGGTGCTCTCCCCCGGCCCGGGACCGATCACCTACCCGATCACCGTCACCGGGTACGCCAGGACCTTCGAAGGCACCGTGGTCACCCGGCTCACCGACGAGGAAGGCACAGTGGTGTCCGAGGAGGTGACGACGGCCACCGACTGGCTCGACGCCTGGGGCGAATTCGCGCTCACCCTCACCGACGGCCCGACCGGACCGGTCGGGCTCTTCGTCGGGGAGGACTCACCGGAAGACGGCCACGAGGCCGGAGTGCGGATCGACCTCGAGGTGCCCTAGAAGAGGCCTTCGGGGGGATCGACGACCAGATGCCCCAACGAGGGGTGGATCTCGGCGACGATGGCGGTGACGAACGGCACCTCCACGGCGGTGCCGTCACCGGTGGTCACCACCAGCCGGTCCTGAGCGGCGCCGAGCACGACCCCGCTCACCCGACCCAAGCGGTTCCCCCCCCGATCGATGACGGCGAGCCCCTCGAGGGCATCGGGCCAGTACTCGTCTTCGCCGAGGGCGCGCCGGTCGGCGGGATCGATGGTGAGGGTGACGCCGCACAGCTCCGCGGCGCCGGTGCGGTCGCTGACCTCGTCGAAGGTGACCAGCACGCCGTCGGAGTGGGGACCGGAGGCGACGACGGTGAGGGAACGGGGTGGGGTCTCGTCGGTGAGGAGCACCTCACCGACCGAGAAACGGTCGGGATTGTCGGTGAGGGAGCGCACCAGCACCCCTCCCCTGATCCCGTGGGCCCTCCGGACGTATCCGACCGGAACCCGCTCGGCGGCGGTGGCCGGCACGGCGCCCGTCAGTCGAGGAACTCGACCTGGACGTCGAGCCCTTCCTCGTCCCCGGCGGCCTTGGCCACGGTTCGGATCGCCCGGGCGACGCGGCCGCGGCGCCCGATGACCCGACCCATGTCGGACTTGGCGGTGCGGACCTCGGCCAGCACCGCGTCCTGGCCGTCGTCGACAACCTCGACGCTCACCGAGTCCTTGTCATCGACGATGTTCTCGGTGACGTACTTGACGACCCGGTCGACGATCTCACCCTTCATGGTCATCAGCCTCCTCGGCCGCCGGCGCGGCGGCCTCCGCCTCTTCGGCCTGCGGAGTCTCGGCGCTCGTCTCGGGGATCTCGGCCTCGGCCTCCGCCACCGGCGCGGCGGCGGGTTCCTCGGCCTCCGGGGCCGGTTCCGCCGTCTCCTTCTTCGGTGCGGGGGCGGCCTGCGCCGCCTCTCCCACCGTGTGGATGTCGCCCTTGATGACCCGGAACCGGGTCCAGGCGCCGGAGATCTCCAGCAGCTTGCGAACCCGGTCGGTGGGCTGGGCGCCCTTCCCGAGCCAGTCGAGGGCCTTCTCGTTGTCGATCTCGATCAGTGACGGGTCCTGGCGGGGGTCATAGCGGCCGATCTGCTCGATGTAGGCACCATCGCGCGGCTTGCGCGAGTCCACCACGACGACGCGGTACGACGGCTGCTTCT
>CAYUDA010000336.1:0-1773 GCA_964443425.1 uncultured Acidimicrobiaceae bacterium | reverse complement strand
GCATCGGCGGGTGGGGCTTTCACCTCGCGGTGGAGGACCCGGTCGACGGCCTCGCCTTCGCGATTTCTGCGGTTGACGCGCTCTGAACGGCCGCGTTCGCGGTTTCAGCGGTCGGAACGGCGAGCCCCGCCTCGCCTTCGCGGTTTCTGCGGTTGACGCGCTCTGAACGGGCGGTCCCCGGCTCCGGGGGAGGAGCCGGGGACCGTGCACCCTGTCAGGCCGACCGTTCCTTGACGATCTGGGGAATGCTGAGGCGGCGGATCGCCCGCAGCCCGGGCCATTGCGACACGAACGCCACCACCACCATCGCCAGCGCCGCCCACAGGAACGTGGTCGGCTTCATGTAGAGGCTGAAGTCGAACAGGTCGCTCGAGAAGCTGCCCATGGCCGCCTTCGAGGCGAAGTAGCCGACGACGAGGCCGATCGGTATCCCCATGGTGACCACCAGCAGGTTCTCGGTGGTGATGTAGCGGGAGATGTGGCGGCGGTCGGTGCCCACCGCCAACAGGGTGGCCACCTCCCGGGTCCGCTCGGCGATGTTGACGCTCATGGCATTGAAGATCAACGCGAACGCCATCGCCGCTCCGAACACCAGCATCACGCCGACGAAGCCGTAGAAGAGCACCATGTACTGCTGCATCGTCGAGTACAGCGCCTTGGCATCCTCGAAGGCGGCGATCTCGGGCCGGTTCGTCAGGGTCCGGCGGAGTTGGGCTGAGTCGGCGCCGGGGGCGTAGGAGACGAGAGCCGCGGTCGCCGGGAGCTGGGTGCCGGTGAGGGCGTCGGCCCGGTCACGGGCGATGTAGGCCATGGTGCCGAACGGCTCGTCGACGAAGGCGGCGATCGGTTCCTGGAACGTGATGCCGCCGGCCGCCGTCACGGTCAGCTCGTCGCCGACCTTCACGTCGAGCAGTCCCTCGACCGCCTTTCCCACCACCAGGCCCTGGTCGGGGAGGCCGATCCAGTCGCCGTTCACGGTGGGGAACCGGTGCATCTGAGTGTTGTTCTCGAGGACGAACAGGCTCGTCTCATAGTGCTGGTTGCCCGCTGCGAGGGAGACTCCCAGGGTCAGGGTCGGCTCCGCCCGGGCGACCTCCGGCACGTCCTGGAGGGCGGTGACCTCCGCCGTGCTCACCGATTGGGTGAAGTAGACGGTGGCGTCCTCTCGCTGGATCTCGACGAACTGGCGGTTCATGAGATGGTTGACCGTGTCGATCATGCCCCACGACACCAGCACCAGCATGAGCGACAGCACCACACCGATGATCGTGTAGGTGGTGCGCCGCGGATTCCTCCCCACGCCCCGCACCGCCATGCGCCACGACACCGGCATGCGCCGCAGCGGCGGGATGAGGCGCTCCAGGATGCTGAGGCGGCCGCCGCCCGACGGGGTCTCGCCGCGCATCGCGGCGGCGGGCTGGACCCGGGAGGCAACCAGGGCGGGGGCGAGGGCGGCGAGCAGGCTCGCCAGCAGGCCGAAGGCGATCGCCCCCAGCAGGGTTGTCGGGTAGAACTGCACCAGGGTCACCGGCACCGCCAGCATGCTGGTGTAGAGCCGGGTGATGCCGCGGGCGAGAAGGATCCCGGCGACCGCGCCCGGAATCGATCCGATCAGGCCCGGCACCAGGCCGTATCCCAGGTAGTGCCGTAGCACCTGGCCCCTCGTGAACCCGTTGGCCACGAAGACCCCGATGTGGGGCCGCTGGGAGTGCACCAGCCGGCTGATCATCACGTAGGCGGCCATGCCGGCGGCCAGCAGGAACATCATCGGGA
>CAYUDA010000335.1:0-1779 GCA_964443425.1 uncultured Acidimicrobiaceae bacterium | reverse complement strand
GGTTCTTCATCTTCGAGTCCGGGGTGCACGCCACCCTCGCCGGGGTGGCGCTCGGTCTGATGACGCCGGTCTATCCCCTCTACTCGGACAAGGACTTCTACCGGCGCTCCCGCATGGTGCTCGACCGTTACCAGATGGACGCGGCTTCCCCGGAGCGGCGAGAACGGCTCGACCACGACGCCTTGGAGCTGGCGGCGGTGGCCCGCGAGTCGGTGTCGCCGCTCGATCGGCTCGAGCAAATGCTGCTGCCGTGGTCGTCGTTCGTGGTCGTGCCGGTGTTCGCCCTCGCCAACGCCGGGGTGCGGTTCGTCGACTTCGAGTCCGGCATCTCGGAGGCGATCACCTCGTCGATCTCGCTCGGGGTCGGCTTCGGCCTGCTGATCGGGAAGGTGGTCGGCATCACGCTGGCGACCTGGCTTGCGGTGAAGTTCGGGGTGGGGAAGCTGCCGAAGCGGACCGGCTGGGACCAGATCTTGGGCGTTGGACTGCTGGCGGGCATCGGCTTCACGGTGTCGTTGTTCGTGACCGAGCTGGCCTTCGACACGGTCGCCCTGGCCGACGCCGCCAAGGTCGGCATCTTCATGGGATCCACCGTGTCGGGAATCCTGGGGTACTCGGTGCTGCGCCGTCTGGCGAGGACGTCGCGGGAGCAGCCCGGAGACGCAGGCGGGACGGTGCCGCTCAGCGACTTCGACGAATACGCCGCCGGCGGCGACTGAGCCCGAAGGGGCGGGAGGTCAGGTGTCGCCGTTCCGATCGGGTCGCGCCTTGTCCCGCGTTGCCGCAATGCGCGCTTCGGCGAGGCGGAGATACCTGGGGTCGACGTCGTACCCGACGTAGTGGCGTCCCGCCTCCACCGCAGCCACCGCGGTGGATCCGGCGCCGACGAAGGGGTCGAGCACGAGGTCGTTCTGGAAGGTGTACAGCTCGATGAGGCGGCGCGGCAGCTCCACCGGGAACGGGGCCGGATGACCGATCCGGCGAGCCGATTCGGGCGCGATCTCCCACAGCGAGGTGGTGGCGGCGAGGAACTCGTCCCGGCTGATCGAGTCGGTCCCGGGGCGGAGACGGCGGTACGACTCCTTGCAGGCCACCACGACGTACTCGTGCACGTCCCGCAAGGTGGGGTTCTTGGCCGACTGCCACGAGCCCCAGGCGCACGACCCACCGGCGCCGCGTGCCTTCTGCCAGATGATCTCGCCTCGAAGCAGAAACCCCGATTCGGCGAGGAGCCGGGCGATGTGGTGGTTGAGAGGCAGGTACGGCTTGCGTCCCAGGTTGGCGACGTTCACCGCGACCCGCCCGCCGGCCTCGAGAACCCGGTAGGTCTCCCGGAAGACCCGGCGCAGCAGGCCCAGATACTCGTCGAGGCTGAGGTCGTCGTCGTAGTCCTTGCCGACGTTGTAGGGGGGTGAGGTGACCATGAGGGCCACCGATCCGTCGGGAATCTGCTCCATCGTCTCGGATGACTGGCAGTGAAGCGTGTCGAGCAGGTCGGCGGGGGGATCCTGCACCAGGCCCGCTTTCTGGAGGGCCGGGGCCGGGTCGGTCATGCGCCGCGCATAGAACGCTGTCGCGTCATGACTCTCGCGCTTTCCGGCGCCAAAACTGGCAGTGCTGGTGGCCACCTGGGTCCTCCTGGTGCGAAAACCGTAGCACCGGGAGAGATCGATTTCGCGAACTACCAAAGAAGAGGCAAGGGGACGAAGGAGTGGCCCCCCTCGGGCTCAGCCGAGGGCGCGGTGGAGGAAGGCGGCCATCTGGCCTCGGGTGACGGGA
>CAYUDA010000334.1:0-1786 GCA_964443425.1 uncultured Acidimicrobiaceae bacterium | reverse complement strand
GTGCCCGCCGTCGGTGGCTACCGGGGCATCAGCCGGTAGGCGGCGTCGTTCCAGAAGAGCTCCTGTTCGAGGCGGCGCACATCAGTGCTCGCATCGACCGTGATCATCTCGACACCGACGATGCGGGCGAAGTCTTCGAGATGCTCGGTCGTCAGCGCCGCGCTGTGACCGCAGTGATGCGAGCCTCCTGCGAGGATCCACGCCTCGGCGGCGCGACCCAGGTCCGGCTCGGGCTCCCAGACGGCCCGGGCGACCGGCAGGTTGGGCATCGAGGCCGGTGGCTCGACGACGTTGACCTTCGCCACGGTCATCCGGAACCGGTTCCCCATGTCCATCACGGACGCGTTGACGCTCGGGCCCGCAGCCGCGTTGAAGACGAGCCGCACCGGATCCTCCTTGCCGCCGATCGACAGCGGGTGGATCTCGCAGCGGGGGGTGCCGGCGGCGACGGAGGGGCAGATCTCGAGCATGTGGGCGCCGAGCGCCAAGGTGCCGTCGGGATCCAGGTGATAGGTGTAGTCCTCCATGAAGGTCGTGCCCCCATCGAGGCCGTGTGCCATCACCTTCATCGCCCGGACCATCGCCGCGGTTTTCCAGTCGCCTTCGGCCCCGAATCCGTAGCCGTCGGCCATGAGCCGCTGAGCCGCGATCCCGGGCAGCTGCTTGAGTCCGTGGAGGTTCTCGAACGTGTCGGTGAAGGCGACGAAGCCGCCCTCCAGCAACATCGCCCGCAGGCCGAGTTCGATGGCGGCGGCGTCGCGCAGCGACTCCCGACGCTCTCCACCGGGCCGCAGCTCGGGAGCCATGTCGTAGGCGTCGTCATACTCGCCGCAGAGCTTGTCGATCTCGGTGGCGTTCAACCCGGTGATGTAGGCCACCAGGTCCCCGACGCCGTAGCCCTCGACGTCGTAACCGAAGACACGCTGGAACTCGACCTTGTCGCCTTCGGTGACCGCCACGCTGCGCATGTTGTCGCCGATGCGGGCGATGCGGGCCCCGGACGCGTCGGCGGCGGCGAATGCGGCGCGTGCCCACACGCCGATCCTGGCGGCGACCCGGGGTTCGGACCAGTGGCCTGCCACGATCTTGCGGCGGGAGCGGAGCCGGCTGGCGATGTAGCCGAACTCCCGGTCACCATGGGCCGCTTGGTGGGCGTTCATGTAGTCCATGTCGATGGTGGCCCACGGAAGGTCTCGAGCGAATTGCGTGTGGAGATGCAGGTACGGTTTGGACAGCTCTTCGAGACCGCGGATCCACATGCGGGCGGGGGAGAAGGTGTGCATCCAGAGGATCAGTCCGACACACCGCGGGTCGGCGTTGGCCTCTCTCACCAGCGTGGCGATGGCGTCGCCCCCGGTCATCACCGGCTTGACCACGATGGCGAGGGGAATCTCGGGGCTGTCGTCGAGCGCACCCGCGATCTGCCGTGAGTTGTCGGCAACCAGGGCGAGGACTTCGTCCCCGTAGAGGATCTGACTCCCGGTGACGAACCAGAGTTCCGAGTTGCTGGGATCGATCATGGTTTCCCCTGTCCGTAGTAGGCGCCTGCGCCGTGCTTGCGCTCGTGGTGTTTTGCCAAGATCCATTCTTCGAGGCGGCTCGGTGGTGAGCCTGTCAGCATTCCGGTGAGGAGTGCCATGTGAGCGCTCGCCTCGAGGGCGACCGCGTTGTCGACGGCTGTCGACGCGCTGTCTCCCCAGACGAACGGGCCGTGACCCGCGGCAAGGATCGCCGGCACGTGGCTCGGATTGATGCCGTTGGCGCGGAAGTGCTCGACGATGATCCG
>CAYUDA010000333.1:0-1797 GCA_964443425.1 uncultured Acidimicrobiaceae bacterium | reverse complement strand
TCGACGAGGTTGGCGACGTGATCCGGGAGTACCTTCTCGCGGCCGCGCGACATCACGTTCGACACCGCCTCGACATGAGGAACGGTGATCTCGCCGTCGGCAAGCGCCGCGGCGATCTCGTCGTGGTCACCGACGAGACAAGCGGTCTTCACCAGCCGTGCGGCCTCCGCGATGCCGATCGGCGCCCGATGCGCCAGCCACGTCTTCGGCGACAGCGCCCCGTCGATCTCCCACGCCCGGTCGCGATGCCACTCGGCGACCGACCGGAGGACCTCGGCTCGGAGGCGCTCGGACACCTCGAGCAACTCGACGAGCCGCGACGACTTGGCCGAACCGGTCCAGTCCTCCCGGTCCTCACCCGCCAGGTCTGCCAGCGCCATCCGGACCTGCAAGACCGGATCGCCCGTGACCCCTTCGACTTCCTTCGTATCGAACATATGTTCGATCATATCAAGGCCCCGGGACGCAATCCATACCCTCGCATCGGGTCATCCGAGCAGCCGCCGAGCACCGCGCCGGCACCGGCGCCGCCATCACCGCCAGCTGTCGCGCGCCGTCCCCACCAGGGGGTAGTCGTCCGTGGACAGATACAGGAAGCACGTGAAATCCCGGTCGCCGCGCGCCCACGCCGCCTCATCGACGGTGAACGGCTCGGCGGTGAACGCCGACAGGTTGCGTGGGACTCCGACGAACGGCCCGAACGCCGAGGCGCACGAGCCCGCCGCCTCCTCCTCGTATGCGCCGAGATCGTCCCCCGATCCCTCACCGGCGAGGAAGACCTCGCCGAAATGGCCGGAGTCGCAGGCGACGACCACGACCTGTTCGGGTTCACCCGCCGAATCGGCGGAGAACGGGTCCGCGAAACACGTCCCAACCGGTGCGCTCGCAACCGCGATGACGGTCCCCGGTTCGGGAACATCGGTCGTGGTCACCGGCGACAGGACCAAGACGGAGTCGGCGCCGCAACGACCGTCCACGACCTTGCCCACGTCTCCGCCCACACCCTTCGCCGACACCCATGCCCCGGACGAATCTGAGAAGACAGACCGCGGAATGTAGAGCGCCTCGACGCACCAGTTGTCGGCATCGCCGACGAGAAAGAAGGTCCGGGCGCTGCTCGGGTCGGCCCGCGGCACGGTCGTCGATTCGACCAGGAAGTCGGCGCCCCATGTCGTCTCGCCACCATCCGACGCCCCGGGGGCGACGGTGACTCTCGGCAATCGGCCGGTGCCGGCCACGTGATCCGCAACCGCGGCGCCGAGGGCTTCGACGTCGGCGCGAGCGGTGCGTTCTGCCGATGACGGCAGCACGAACCACCACACCGCGGCAGCCGCCACCGCGGCGACCGCGATCACCGCCATGACCACGGACGCGATCGCACCACGCTTCGACGCCACCGAAGGAGGTCCCGGTCGATGAGCAGGCATCAGGCTCCTCGCCCGATCCCTCAAGGGAAGACCCGGTCGGAGCCACCGGTTGTTCGGATTCCCAATCCCGCCGCAGATACTACGACCGGTTCCGTCGGGAAACACCGGCATGCTCGCCCTGGTCGTGAGACCTGATGCAGCCCGAAGCCGAGGCACCGAGGTACCCTGGCGCTCCGAGCGTCTCGTTCTGTTCTCGTCCGCGTTGCTCTCGTCCTCGGTCGCGCGGTCTGGCCCTGGAGGTTCAACGTGATCGATGCACCAACCCGCGATGCTGACGGGCCGACGGCCCACGGCCACCGTGCCGTCAATGGTCGCGCCGTGAGGACCGCCGGCCGCTGGGTCGTCGGGGTCATCGTTGTGCTGCATGGAT
>CAYUDA010000332.1:0-1797 GCA_964443425.1 uncultured Acidimicrobiaceae bacterium | reverse complement strand
CGAAGACGAGCTTGCACCGTGAATCTCCCTTCCTGCGCGTGCGGGCCGGTTCGGCCGGTTCGGCGATCTCCCATCGCCGTGGTCGGGGAGATACGGCACCGGGACGGCCGAGAGGCCGCCGCCGGCCCTCCCCGTCACCGGGAGCCCGACACGCCGGAGGGATGCTAGGGGAGAGGTCGGCCCGAGGGAAGGCCCATCTACCCGGCGTGGACCGGGTCGATGGCCAACGATCGGAGGGCCGCCACCTGCGATTCGGTGCCCACCGCGATGAGGACGTCTCCGTGCTCGATCACGTGGTCCGGGGCGGGATTGACGGTGGCAGGGCCCGAGACGTGCCGCACCGCCAGCACCGACGCCCCGGATAGTTGCCGGATCGCCGCCTCCCCGATCGAGCGACCGGCGAGAGCCGACCCGGAGGCGACCTCGAAATGCTCGACGTGCAGCTCGAAGAGTTCGCCCTGGATGACGAGGTCGACGAAGTCGGCCAGTTCGGGCTGTACCGCCATCGACGCCAGTCGGTGGGCGCCGACCACCTGCGGTGATACGACCCGGTCGGCGCCGGCGAGGCGCAGCTTCGATTCCGACTCCGCCTCGGTGGCGCGCGCCACCACCAGCAGATCGGGGCGGCGGGCTCGGGCCGAGAGGACGATGACGAGATTGTCGGCATCCTTGCGTACCGAGGCGACGAGAGCCCGGCAGCGGTCGATGCCTGCGGTGCGCAACGTCTCGTCCAAGGTGGCGTTGCCCTCCACCACGACCGCGCCCCGGTCGCGGGCCGCCTGGGCGGCGTCAGGGTCGACCTCGATGACGACGACCTGGCTCTGGCGGCGCAGGATGGTGTAGGCGTTGCGCCCGACGTTGCCGAACCCGCACAGGATGACGTGATCCTGCATCCCCGAGAGCTCCCTTCTCGTTCGGCGTTGACCACGACGGCCGGCCAAGAGGCGCTCCAAGGCCATCTCGAAGCCGACGGTGGCAGTGTAGAAGAGGGACCCGACACCACCGATGACGAGGAACAGCGCCAAGGCGCGCCCGGCGTGGCTGAAGCCCCCGTCCGGCTCGTTGTATCCCACGGTGGAGATCGTGATCACCGTGAAGTAGAAGGCGTCGAAGACGCCGAGACCGTCGGTGATCATGAAGCCGACGACACCGACGGCGAGTACGACGACCACCATGACGGCGGCGATTCGGAGCCTGCGCTGGTCGCCCATCGGCGATCCCTCTCCTCGGTGGTCCGGATCCTATCGAGCCCGGCTTCGGAATCGGGGCAGGACGGCGCTCATACGTGAAAGCGGAAGTAGATGACGTCGCCTTCCTGCACCATGTAGTCCTTGCCCTCGACCCGCCACTTGCCCGCCTCGCGGGCGCCGTGCTCCCCGCCGCAGGCGACGAAGTCTCCGAAAGCGACCACCTCCGCCTTGATGAACCCGCGTTCGAAGTCGGTGTGGATGCGTCCCGCCGCCTGCGGGGCTCGGGAGCCCCGCAGGAAGGTCCAGGCCCGGGCCTGCATCTCGTTGTAGGTGAAGAACGTGCCGAGGGCCAGCAGGTCGTAGGCGGCGTGCGCCACCCGGTCCAGCCCCGGTTCCTCCTCGCCCAGCTCGGCGAGGAACTCCTCCTTGTCGGCCTCGTCCAACTCGGCGATCTCGGCCTCGAGGCGGGCGGCGAGGGCGACGGCGGCGGCGTCGTGGGCGGCGGCGTACTGCTGCACCGCCGCCAGGAAGGGGTTCCCCGCGGTCCCGGAATCGTCGACGTTGGCGACGTACACCACGGGCTTGGCGGTGAGGAGCTGCAGCTCGG
>CAYUDA010000331.1:0-1806 GCA_964443425.1 uncultured Acidimicrobiaceae bacterium | reverse complement strand
CGCCTCGGCGGCCCGTGCCGGCTCATCCAGGTCGACCTCGCCGGGACGGCCCGTGGTCACGTCGCAGAAGGAACAGGCCCTGGTGCAGCGATTCCCGAGCAGCATGAGGGTCCCGGTGCCCTGCGACCAGCATTCGTAGATGTTGGGGCAACCCGCCTCGACGCAGACCGTGTTCAGATGGAGCCGGTCCACCAGCCGCCCCAGGTCGTGGAAGCTGGGGTTGGCGGTGTCGGCCCGGACCCGAATCCAGTCGGGCCGGGGCGGCTCGCCCGGGAGCACACCGTTGATCGTGATCGGGGTGACCCCCCTCCCCTGCGGGCTGAAGACGCCGGCGGCCACCATGCGGTCGACGTCGAAGGCCCGTCCGGAGCCGCGAGCAAAGGCACCGAGCTGGGTCTCGGCCTCACCGAACCCGAAGGTCGCGGCGACGTGGGGCAACAGCGCCTCGACCGTCTCCTCCAGGCTGACGGGCCGGTTCAGGAGGGAGGCGAGGGAGGTGACCGGGCGCCCTTCGATGCCGCAGGGCACGATGTTGGTGAAGTATTCCATGGCCGGATCGACGTTGAGGGCGAAGCCGTGCATCGAGACGCCTCGCGCCACCCTCACCCCGATGGCGGCGACCTTCCCGGCAGCGGTCCACACCCCGGTGAACCCGGGCTCGGCCCAGGCGTCGACGCCGAGCCCGGCGAGAGTGGCGATGAGCATCTGCTCGATGCGCCGCACATGGCCCACCATGTCGAACCCGCCGCTGAGCGAAGGCACCGCGAAGATCGGGTACCCGACGAGCTGGCCCGGCCCGTGGTAGGTGATGTCACCGCCGCGGTCGACGTGGTGCAGTTCGGCCCCGATGGCCTCGAGCGTCTCTGCCGGGATCAGCAAATTGGAACCGTCGCCGCTGCGACCCACCGTGTAGGTGTGGGGATGCTCCACCAGCAGGAGATAGTCCTCGGCGGTGCGACCGCCGACGCGGCCTTCCCAGATCGCACGCTGCAGGTCCCACGCCTCTGCGTAGGGGAGGCGCCCCAGCCATCTGATCCGCACCGCGTCCCCGCCGGAAACGGCCGCGGTCACGTCAGTTCCTGCTCCCAATCCCACGATTCGAGGCTCTGCTTGATCCGGCTCAAGAAGAGCACCGCGGTCGAGCCGTCGAAGACACGGTGGTCCCAGGTGAGGCCGAGGTAGCCGATGTGCCGGATGGCGATCGTGTCGGTCCCGTCGGGCAAGGTCACCACTGCGGGACGCTTGGCGACCGTCTCGGTGGAGAGGATCGCCACGTTGGGCACGTTGATGATCGGCACCGACATGAAGGATCCGAACGGGCCCGGATTGGTGATCGTGAAGGTGGAACCCTGCAAGTCGTCGAGCGTCAATTGCCCGGCCCGCGCCTTCTCGGCCAAGGCGCGAATGCCGCGGGCGAGGCCGGTCATGGTCAGCCCTTCGGCTCCCCGCAGCGTCATGACGACGAGGCCACTCTGGTTCATGTCGACCGCGATGCCCAGTTCCACCCCCTGGTGGAACACCTGGGTGCCCTCCTCCAGGTTGAACGCCGAGTTGACGATCGGATAGGCGGCGAGAGCGTCGATGGTGGCCCGGGCGATGAACGGCAGGAACGTGAGGGAGTAGCCCTCACGCTGCTTCCAGGAGGCGCGGTGGGCCTGGCGCACCTGCTCGACCCGGGTGTAGTCGACCTCGACGGAGGTCCACACGTGGGCCGCGGTGCGTTTGGCGTTGACCATGTTCTCGGCGATGACCCTCCGCAGCCGCGGGATCTCCTCCTCTCGGGACCCGCCTTCCGGCGCCGACACC
>CAYUDA010000330.1:0-1829 GCA_964443425.1 uncultured Acidimicrobiaceae bacterium | reverse complement strand
TGGATCGGCAACGGCACCGAGCCCTACCTGCGCCTCGTGGTCGCGCTCACCGGAGCCCTCCTCATCGTCGCCACGTGGTACCTGGCCAGGATCATGGCGGGCAGGTCGGCCGCCCTCGTCGCCGCCTTCGGGCTCGCCCTGACCCCGGTCATCCTCACCTCCGCGACCCAGGTGTGGCCGGATGTTCCCGGCGCAGCCGCCGGGATGGCGGCCCTGGCGGTGTATGCCCACGCACTCACGGCCGACCGGTTCCCCTGGTGGGCCGTGATCGCCGTACCCGGGCTCGCCGCCGTTGCCACCACCATCCGGTACGGAGCACCCATCCCCTTGGCGGTCGGGCTCATCGGTCTGACGCTGTGGCGGTCACGGGAAGCGCGGAATCGGATCCGATGGATCGCAGCCACCGCCGCCGGCGTCACCGCGGCGATCGTCATCCTGCTCATGACGTCACTGCTCACCGGCGGAATGACGCCGTTTGCGGCCGACCGGAGCCTGTCGGCGAACATCCCCGTGACCCAGGGATTCACGGACTTCTGGCACCTCCACGACTTCCTGCTGGCAGGGCCGGTCGTCATCGGCTCCCTCGGGATCGCGGCCGGGATCGGCCGGGTATCGACCAGCCGGGACCTGACATCCCGCGTGCTCTGGCCACTCGGGATCGGCGCTGCGACCTTCGCCGCGCTGGCCGCGGCGATCCACGGCGAGCCCCGCTACCTGGCACCGGTCTACCCATGGTTCTGGATCGCCGCCGGCGCAGGCATCGCCCTCGCCGCCGCCACGCTCCCCCGCGCGTTGCGGATCGGGGCGGCTCTTTCCACCCTCGTGGTCGTCTTCGCACTCGGCGTTCCGCTCTCCAACGGTCAGAACCAGTTCAACGACGGATTCACGGTCATCAAGGAGGCCGCCTCGTCGCTGGACACCGGACAGGCGTGTGGGGTCTTCACGAGCTATACGCCCCAGGTGGAGTGGTACTCGGGCTGCGAAGCCGCCGTCTTCAACCTGAAGGAGGCAGTGACCGGGTCACCGGAGTTTCCCGACGGCCCGCGCTACCTCTTCGTGGTGGAATCGGGCAAACGGCAGCCAAGCGACGAGATCCTCGCGGACTACGAGGAGGCGGCCACCGGACCACCACGAACCTTCGGCACTCCCGACGCCAGACGGCGTTACGTCGAAGTTTGGACACTCAGCAGCGGCTGATCCGGACCTCCGACTCCCGCCGCATGCCGCAACATCGTGTACGACGCCGGCCTGCCTCAGTCCGTCGTCACCCGTTGCCGGCGCCGGCGGCTGTGACTCCCGGAACGCGGCGACCACGAGAAGTACCGCACCGCCACCACGATCGCCCCCACCGCCCACACCGCCATGACCGCCAGATCACGCCAATGGAACTGCCCGAGCCAGGAGCCGTGGGCGGCGAGGAACCCGGGATCGAACGCCTCACGGAAGGCGACGGCGAAGTGTTTCAGCGGGAAGATCCCGGCCACGGTGTCGAGCCATCCCGGCATGTTCTCGTTGGGGGTGATGAAGATCCCGGAGATGAAGGCGAGCGGCAGCAGGGTGGCGTTGGTGATAGGTGAGGTGGCGTCGCTGCTGGGCGCCAGCGCCGCCACCACCAGCCCGAGGGCGGCCCAGCAGGCGATGCCGACGGCGAGGGTCACCACCGCCGACGGCAGCGACCGGGCGTAGATCGACACCCCGTAGAACACCACTCCGACCCCGACCATCACCAGCACCGCCACGAAGGCGATGTACACCGCAGACCCGACCCGGCCGCTCATGTAGATCCAGGGCGGCAGCGGCGTGCCCCGCACCCGCTTCAGGATGCCCTC
>CAYUDA010000329.1:0-1856 GCA_964443425.1 uncultured Acidimicrobiaceae bacterium | reverse complement strand
CCCACCCGCATCTGCGCCTCCTCGAAGGCGGTGTCGGTGCCGGGACGGCCGCTCGCCGCCCAGTACCGCACCCCGTCGGCGCCGTACTGCTCGATGAGGCCGGCGGGGGTGACGACGTTGCCCCGCGACTTCGACATCTTCTTGCGATCCGGATCGAGGACCCAGCCGGAGATGGCGGCGTGCGCCCACGGCAGGACGTCGTTCTCGAGGTGGGCCCGCACCACCGACGAGAACAGCCAGGTGCGGATGATCTCCTGGCCCTGGGGCCGCAGGTCGAGCGGGAAAGTGAGGGCGAAGAGGTCAGGGTCGGCCTCCCATCCGGTGACGATCTGGGGGGTGAGCGACGAGGTGGCCCAGGTGTCCATCACGTCGGGATCGGCCACGAACCCGCCGGGGGCGCCCCGCTGTTCCGGCCGGTACCCGGCAGGAACGTCGCTGGAGGGATCGACCGGCAGGTCCTCCTCGGCGGGGACCAGGATGCGGTCGTAGTCGGGGTTGCCGTGCTCGTCGGCGGCGTACCACACCGGGATCGGCACCCCGAAGTAGCGCTGGCGGGACACCAGCCAGTCGCCGTTGAGGCCGCTCACCCAGTTCTCGTAGCGGACCTGCATGTGGGCCGGGGTCCACGCCAGCTCCCGGCCCCGCGCCAGCATGACGTCCTGCAGCTCGGGGTCGCGGCCCCCGTTCCGTAGGTACCACTGGCGGGAGGTGAGGATCTCGAGCGGCCGCTCCCCCTTCTCGTAGAACTTCACCGGATGGGTCACCGGCCACGGGTCGCCGTCGAGGTCCCCGGAGGCGGCGAGCTGCTCGACGATGCGGCGCCGCGCCTGGGTGACGGTACGCCCGGCCAGTTCGGCGTAGCGCTCCCGGGCCGCCGGGTCGGCGATGACGTCGGGCGGGTCGGGGAGCAGCCGCCCGTCGGCCCCGACGACGGGGCGGGCCGGCAGCTCCAGCTCCCGCCACCAGATGACGTCGGTGAGGTCGCCGAAGGTGCAGATCATGGCGATGCCGGAGCCCTTGTCCGGCTCCGCCAGCGGGTGGGCCAGCACCGGGACCGCCACCTCGAAGAGCGGGGTGCGCACCTCGGTGCCGAACAGCGCCTGGTAGCGCTCGTCGTCGGGGTGGGCCACCAGCGCCACGCAGGCGGGGAGCAGCTCGGGGCGGGTGGTCTCGACGTGAATGGGGGACCCGTCGTCGCGGTGGAAGGCGACCCGGTGGAAGGCGCCCTGCCGTTCCCGGTCCTCCAGCTCCGCCTGGGCGACGGCGGTGCCGAAGTCGACGTCCCACAGCACCGGGGCGGCGGCGGCGTACGCCTCGCCGCGGGCCAGGTTGCGGAGGAAGGCCCGCTGCGCCACGGTGCGGGAGTGGTCGTCGATGGTGGCGTAGGTGCGGGTCCAGTCGACCGAGAGGCCCAGCAGGCGCCACAGGTGCTCGAAGGCCGCCTCGTCGGAGACGGTCAGCTCGTGGCACAGCGCCACGAAGTTGCGGCGGGAGATGGCCCGGGGCGGGTCGAACGGCTCGGGCGGCGGGGTGAAGTCGGGGTCGTAGGGCAGCGACGGGTCGCACTGCACCCCGAAGTAGTTCTGGACCCGACGCTCGGTGGGGAGCCCGTTGTCGTCCCATCCCATCGGGTAGAAGACCGCCTTGCCCCGCATCCGCCGGTAGCGGGCGACGGTGTCGGTGTGGGTGTAGGAGAAGACGTGGCCGATGTGAAGCGACCCGCTCACCGTGGGCGGCGGGGTGTCGATCGAGTACACCTCGTCACGGGAGGCGGGGGGTACGAACCGGTAGGTGCCGCCGGCTTCCCAGCGGTCGCCCCACTTGGCTTCGAGGCCGTCGAGGGACGGCTTGTCGGG
>CAYUDA010000328.1:0-1858 GCA_964443425.1 uncultured Acidimicrobiaceae bacterium | reverse complement strand
TCGGCGCGGACCGCCCCGTTGGATTCGAGGACGCGTTGGAGCTGGTTCTTGCGGACCAGGCCGGACATGCGCCAGCGGGAGGTGATGCGCCGTCCGGTCGCCGTCGCCTGCGCGGCTGCCCGTTTCTTCGACTTCTTGACGGGCGCCGCTCCCAGCAGGATGAAGGTGGGGGTGGACTGCACCTTGAAGGCCTGGATCGCCCCGGGCACTCGCCCCAAATCCACCTTGACGATGTGAGCCGAATCCCCGTACTCACGGGCGAGTTCGTTGACGATCCCGTCCATCACCTGACAGGCGCTGCACCCCACCTGGTACAGGTCGAGCAGCACGGGCCGTCCCGACGTGAGCATTTGCTCGAGGTCGCCGAGCTGCTGGAGCTTGACCGCTCGCGGCTTCTTGCTGAACACTGCCATCAGGCTCCTCGGGTTCGTTCCGTCATGGCCGTCAACCCGGCCGGTGTCGTGAGTATGCCGCTTCCCGGCGGGGATCCGGAACCGGCCGGCCTAACCGCACACTCCAGCTTGGTCGGTCGGCAGCGCGGTGCCGTCCTCGTCGAAGGTCCAGCCGAACGACCACGAACCGAGGTCGGCGAGGATGTCAGCGGCCTCGGAGCCGGTGACGGGAACGGGCCGTCCCGACTCGATCCGGATCGGGTGGGCCTGCAATGAGATCCCATCCGTGCTCACGGTGAACTCGAAGAGGGCGGTGATGGCGCTCGCCGAGCGCGCCGACGGGAAGGCGAAATTACCGGTGGAGTTCACCAGCCAGGCGCCGTCGACCTTCTCGATGCCCTGGAGCACGTGGGGATGGCCGCCGATGATGAGATCGGCACCGGCACTCGCCCACGCCTCCGCCAGGGACCGCTGGTAGGGCTGGGGGCAGTGGTCGCCTTCGATGCCCCAGTGGACCATCACGACGGTGAGGTCGGAGTCGGCGGCCGCCTCCGCCACCGCCGCCATGGTGTCGGGTACGAACGGCTCACAGGTCCATGCCACCTCGGGCCGGCTGTTGACGCCAGAGGCGGCCCAGTCGCACGGCACCCGGGAGAACGCCACCACGCCGATCCGCCACCCGTCGACGTCGAAGAAGCGAGGGGCGTAGGCGCCGGCCGGGTCGTCCCCGGCTCCGGCGTGCGGCATGGCGCCTTCGTCGAGCAGCTCCAAGGTGCGCAGCAACGCCGGGGTCCCGAAATCGAGGGTGTGGTTGTTGGCGAGCTGCACCCCGTCGATCCCGGCGTCGGTGAGTAGCTCAACCGAGTCGGGCGGGGACTTGAACGTGTACCGCTTCGGCGCCGCCGTCCCCACGTCGGATTCCGCCACGGTGGTTTCCAGGTTCACCAGCATCAGGTCGGGTTCCGACAGCAGCTCCGTGGCGTCGCCGAGGGGATCGCGGCCGTCGAGGCCGTGGGTGAAGGAGGTATCGCCGGCGAACCCGAGCACGATCGGCGGCAGGGTGGTTGTTGTCGTCGTCGTGGTGCTTGTCGTTGTCGTGGTGGCGGTCGTGGTGGTAGCCGAGGAGGTGGTGGTCGACGTCGTGGCGGGGACGCGCTCCGGCTCGGAGGACGACGAACTCGAGCAGGCGCCGATCGCCACCAGGACGGCGGCGGCGGCGCCAAGGCGGAGGACGGTCAGGGTCCGGACGGCCACGGCGGTCAGCGTACCCGCACCGTTGCCCCAGGCAAGCCAGGCAGCTCCCCGCCCTACAGCACCACCAGCGAGATCGCCCCGACGGCGAGGCAGTAGACGCCGAACGGCACGAGGCCGATCCGCCGGATGAGACGGAGCAGGAGGGCGATGGCGGCGTATCCGGCGACGGCGGCGACCGCCATCCCGACGAACACCGCCCCGGGGATGCCGCC
>CAYUDA010000327.1:0-1861 GCA_964443425.1 uncultured Acidimicrobiaceae bacterium | reverse complement strand
ACCACGCTGGCGCCGACGAACGAGATCGCCATCGGCAGGAAGATGAGCGACTTGGAGAGGGACTCCGCCCCCTTCGAGAGCCGGTCGGCGAGGGTGGCGAAGGCGAGGCCGATCACCACCGCCAGGAACGGCACGACCAGCACCCAGACGATGCTGTTGCGGATCGAGATCAGGTACTGGCTCTTGGTGAAGATCGTCACGTAGTTGTCGATGCCGATGAACGACTTGCTGCGAGCGTCCTGGAGGCTGAGGATGGCGGTGTTGACCGCCGGGTACACCAGGTAGAACCCGAGCAGCACGATCGCCGGGCCCACGAAAGCGAAGGGTCGGACGGCGACGGCGGCCCGGCGTGGCAAGAGACTCACCATCCGGTCCATGCCCCAGAAGAGCGCCCACACCCCGATGATGCCGACCACGAGGGCCACGGCGACCTGGAGGAGCTTGTTGACGCCCTCGTCCCTGAGGAAGCTGAACGTGAAGAAGAACACCACGAGCACCGCAGGCACGACCAACGCTGAGCCAAATCGCAAGAGCCACACCACGAAGGCGTTGGTGGCCGGTTCTTCCGGTGGCCTCGACACCGGTACCTGTTCTTCCTCGAGCACGGGCGGCGTAGTCATCGAACCTCCCTTCGGATGAGGCTGCCCGGTCAACCCTAGTCACACGAAGGGGCGGCCTGCTGGCCGCCCCTTCGTCTCAGATTCGCGAACCGGAGTTCGGCTTACGGCCAGCTTGCCTCGACGGTGTCGATGACTTCCTGGGTCGGTGCGCCTTGGCTCCAGTCGACCATGGCCGTCCAGAAGGTGCCCTGGCCGACGGACGGGGGCATCAGGTCGGAGGCGTCGAACACGAACGTGTTCGCTGCCAACGCTTCGGTGACGGACTTGGCGAATGCCTTGGCCGACTCCGAGTCGTAGCAGTTCGGGTCCACGTTCTTGTTGCCCGGGAGGCGCTCCACCCCGGCGACGCCGTGGCCGCCGTACTTGGCGATGCCGCCGCCGTCGGGAGACGCCAGCGTGCACTGCCAGTCGGGGGAGATCCAGTCCTTGATGGCCTGCACCTCACCGTCGGAGTCGTCGAACACGATCAGGGTGTCGCCGCCGCCCATGGCGCCGACGTTGCCGTCGATGCTCGGGAACGAGAACACGCTGATCTCGGATTCCTCACCAGGCTCGTAGCCAGGAGCCTGCTCGAAGAAGTTCGAGATGAACGAGCCCTGCTTCAGCATCAGACAGCCGGGCTTGGGATCCTCGAACAACGGAGCCGGCGAGTCCTGGAAGCTGGTGCTCGCCACGTTGTCTGCGCCGCCGAGCACGAAGCCGTCGCCGAACAGGATCTCACCAAAGGTGTCGAACGCCTTGGCGACGGTCGGATCGTTGAACGGGATCTCGTGCTTGAACCACTGGCTGTACATGGCACTGCCGGATTCGCGGACGTAGATGTCCTCGATCCAGTCGGTGCCCGGCCAGCCGGTGGCGTCGCCGCTGCCGAAGCCCATGCACCACGGGGTGTAGCCGTCGGCAACCATCTGCGTGGAGAGGGCGACCAGGTCATCCCAGGTCTCCGGGATGGTGTAGCCCTCGGCCTCGAACGTCGGCTGGTGGTAGAAGATGATCGACTTGAAGTTCGGGAACCACGGAATGCCGTAGTGGTTGCCGTCGGCGCAGACGCCGAGGTCCATCCAGAACTTCGAGTGATCCGCTTCCATCGTGGCGATGTCGAAACCCATGTCCTCCAGCGAGACGAGTTTGCCCTCGTCGGCGAACTCGCAGATCGACCCCGGCTGCGGCGTGAACGCCACCTCCGGTGGGTTGCCACCCTCGACCTGGATGCGCAGCTCCGTCTCGAAGCTGTCGGATCC
>CAYUDA010000326.1:0-1864 GCA_964443425.1 uncultured Acidimicrobiaceae bacterium | reverse complement strand
ACGGGTGTGGCTCCGACAACCGCGACGGTGTGCGGTTCTGCGAGCAGTGCGGCGCCCCCCTCGCCGAGGTTGCCGCTCCGGGACCCACCTGCCCGAGCTGCGGCGCCACCAACCGCCCCGGCATCCACTACTGCGAACACTGCGGCACCCCCCTCACCGAGGAAGCTCCCCTCTCCCGTCCCGTCACCGCACCCGCCGCGGCACCGGCTCGCCGCAGCCGCCGCTGGCTCGGGATCGCGGCCGCCATCGTCATCGTCGCCGGCGGCGGCGTCGCCCTCGCCGTCTCGGGCGTCTTGGACCGCGACGGCGGAACCGGTGGACCCGACGTGGCAGCGGGCGCCGAGACCTCGACCACCTTCATCAGGCCCGCCACCACCGAGGCCACCGACGACGGCCAACCCGGCACCACCGGCGCCGCGGCGCAGACCCCGGCAGGATCGGCCGGCGACGAGACTCCCCCGCCCGTGACCCCGGTCGGCGAGCACGACGACACGCCTCCCCCGACCCCGGACGTGCCGGCGACGGGTGGGGAGGACACCGCCACGCCGCCTTCCGCGCTGGTCGATCAGCTCAGCCAGGACGTCGACGACTCCGTCGGAGCGCCGGAGGATCAGGTGCCGGGAAACGCCACCATCGTGCACCAGCTCGCTCCCGACGCCAGCCGTGGCTGGGACTCCGACGCCGACGGGCTCTCCGACTGGACCGAGAGTGAGCTGGCCCAGCAGTACGTCCCGGTCCTGCTCTTCGACGAGGAGGAGACCAAGTGCCTCGACCCGGTCGCCGACCTGGCGGTGCTGTGGCAGGCCACCCCGTCGGCGACCTTCCCCGCCCCAAGCGAGGGAGTACCCCAGGTCACCGCTCCGGCGCCGTCCGACAGCTTCGACGAGGCGCCGTACGTGGTGCTCACCTTCGTCTCCGCCTACACCCAGGATTGCGGGGCCTGGGGCATGGAGATCGACCTCGGGGCGCTCAAGGCGCATCCCGGCGACACCGAGACCGCCTACCTGGTGCTCCGGAGGACGGGCTCGTGGTGGGAGCCGGCCGAGTTGCGCCTCAAGCGCCACTACGAGCCGGTCCACACGTACACCGCCTCCGAACTCCGTTACACGGGGACCCATCCCGCCATCTGGGTGTCGGAGTCGAAGCACGCCTCCTACATCTCCGACACCGAGTGCGAAGGCAACCCCGTCTACTGGAAGAACGAGAGCCACAACTTCTTCAAGGACATCGCCAACTGGCTGCTCGATCAGGCGTGCGTCGAGAACGCCTTCGGTCTCGGGCTGTGCATGGAGGATTGCGGCGGCGGCATGGCCCTGCTCCCCTCGGTGCCGCTCAGCCTCAACATCGGCGAGGTGAACGTGCTCAACGCCTCCGGCGCCAACCTCGACACCGTCGAGCGGGAAACGTTCGATTCCATCGCGGACGCCGAGAACACCAGGGTCGCCCGGCTCTTCGCCACCGAACGGGCCTGGTACCCCGATGACGACTTCTGCGGCGGCCTCGGCCAGCACAGTCACTGTGCCGGTTCGCTCTCCGGCAAGTGGGTGCGCTCCGACCCGTGGTTCCGCAGCGAGCCGGCGCAGCCGCCGCTCGACGAGGCGTACACGGCGAAGATCGACGCCACCTCCTGGACGTTCGACGATGCCGGCGCCTGGCTCCACCTCGACCTCAGCATCTTCAATCACTACCGCCGTGACGACTTCTTGGTGACAGCCCGTTTCTCGACCCAGAACGCCGCCGGCGCCGAGGTGCCCGCCCTCACCCTCGGTCTGGAGGACTTCCACGACGGCACCCGGCTCGCGGTTCAGGAGGTCGCCACCACGGTGGCGGCCTACTCCGGGACCCGCTGGGACGACTTCACCCT
>CAYUDA010000325.1:0-1881 GCA_964443425.1 uncultured Acidimicrobiaceae bacterium | reverse complement strand
CGCTCCAGCTGATCCATGGTGCACTCCGCCGGCTCCTTGTCGGGACGCCACCGCTCGAAGCGGGTGGCGTGGCGGAACCGTCCCGCCTCGAGCTGGTCGTAGCTGATCTGCACGACGACCCCGGGCGTCACCGGCACCCAGGAGAGATCCTTGCCTCCGGTCCAGCGACTCTCCGCCCCGGGGCGGCGGGCCTGCTCCCCGAAGCTGTCGTCGTCGCGCAGCTCCTCGAAGCGCTGCAGCATCTCGACGCGGTCGCGGTCGGAGAACCCGGAGCAGTGCCCGATGAAATGCAGTTCCCCGGCGGGGTCGTAGAGGCCGAGTAGCAGCGAGCCGATCTTGTCGCCGTCCTTGTGGACCCGGTAGCCGCCGACGACACAGTCGACCGAGCGGCGGTGTTTCCACTTGATCCACTGCCGCTTGCCTTCGACGTACGGCTCGTCGAGCCGTTTGCAGATGATGCCGTCGCAGCCGGCCGCCTCGTAGTCGCGGAACCAGATCCCGGCCTCGTCGAGGTCGTAGGTGACGGGGGTGAGGTGCCAGGGAAGCCCGAGCCCGGCGAGCAGCGCTTCGAGCCGAGCCCGCCGCTCCCGGTAGGGGGCGCCCCGGAGGTCCTCGCCGCCGTGGGCGAGCAGGTCGAAGGCGACCAGCTCGGCGGGGATCTGCTCCGACAGCAGCCGGACACGCGACGCGGCGGGATGGATGCGGAGCTGGAGCGAGTCGACGTGGGTGACGTCGTCGACGATGACCACCGCCTCGCCGTCGACCACCGTCCCCTCCGGAAGGGGGTCCAACGCCCCGAGCAGCTCGGGGAAGTACCGCAACAGCGGCTTGCCGCTCCGGCTGTCGAGACGCGGCTCGGCCCCGGACCAGGCGACCATGCGGAAGCCGTCCCACTTCGGCTCGTAGGCCCAGCCCGGCGGCTCCGGCGGCGTCTCGCGCACCTTCGCCTTCATCGGGTCGATCGGCGGCGTCAACGTCATGACCGCAGCCTACGGACCGTGCCCGGCGGCGGGCAGGCGATTCCGCTCACGAGACACGTTCCGGCTCGGCCCCGCCGTCCCGCGGCGCGATCCGCACCTGGGTGACGGTGCGGGGGCCGACCCCGACCACCTCCACCGCCCAGTGGTCGAAGGCGACGACGTCGCCGGGACGGCGCGGGATGTGACCGAGACGGTCGAGCACAAGGCCCGCCACCGTGGTGTACTCGCCCTCCGGCAGCTCGATCCCGAGGTCGATCAGGTCGTGCATCGGGAACGAGCCCGGCATGAGGAACGACCCTCCCGGCTCCCGCACCACCTCCAGCACGTTGCGGTCGATCTCGTCGTAGATCTCCCCCACCAGCTCCTCGACGAGGTCCTCCACCGTGACGATCCCCTCGGCCCCGCCGTACTCGTTGACCACCACGGCCAGCTGCTGATGCTGAGCCTGCATGGTGCGCAGCGCCCGTACCACCAGCAGCGACTCGGGGAGGGCCAGCAGCTTCGCGGCGACCTCCCCTGCGGTCTGTCCCGACCTGCCGGCGAGATCCCGCAGGTGCACGACGCCGGAGGCGTCGTCGAGCCCGGCGCTCACCACCGGGGCCCGGGAGTGGCCGGCGCCGACCAGCGTCGCCAGCGCCTCGGTGACGTCCATCGCCGCCGGCACCGTCACCACCCGGTTGCGGGGCACCATCACCTCGCCCAGGGTGCGGTCGCCGATCTCGAACGCCCCGGAGATGATGCGGCGCTGCCCGGGACTGAAGCTCGACTGGGAGAGGGCGAGGTCGCGCAACTCGTCCCGAGTGATCTCCTCCCGATGGCGTGCCGGGTCCCCGCCGAAGAGCCGGACCACGCCGTCGGTGGCACGCCCCAGCACCCACACCACCGGGGCGGCGAGGCGGGC
>CAYUDA010000324.1:0-1890 GCA_964443425.1 uncultured Acidimicrobiaceae bacterium | reverse complement strand
AGGGTGGGGACGAAGTGGGTGCCCGGTCCGGCCGCCACCTCTTGCACTGCGACCGGATCGGGTCCACCCACATCCTTCGTCTCGACACCCGGTCTCACCGCTCGGGTTTCAGCGTGTCGCCGGCGTTCCCGGAGGCGCCGCCAGCACCCGCACCAGCGCCATGGTCGCCGTCACTGCGGTCGCCAGCGCGGCCGCAGTGACGAGCCGGTCGATCCAGAACGGGGCGTCGGTCGGCAGCACCGCCCGCCACATCCACAGGCGCCGCAGCCAGGTCCACATCGCCAGTTCGAGGGCGCCGATCAGGATGAGGGATGCCGCCATGCGCCGGCTCCGCTCCGGCCGGCGGTCGATGCGCCCCCCGATCCGGGCGGCCGCAGCCAGCAGCAGGCTCAGCCCGGGCACCAGCCACAGCCACCACGCCGGCGCGGTCTCGGCCGGCACCGACCGCGCCGCCACCAGCCCCACGATGAGCGCGGCGGCGCCCGCCACCGCCACCGCCAACGCCGCCCAGCCGATGCGGCGCCACATGAACGGCAAGGCGAGCGCACCCAGCAGGAGCCCGATCACGACCGGGATGCGCGACGGGGGCGCCACCCATACCGAGCGGATACTGAGGTCGACCGCGACGCCGTCGACCTGGAGGGGGATCACGCCCTCGGCGACGACGTCCCCGGGTGAGCCACCCGGTGGGGGCTGCCGGTTCATCCAGTGGACCCGGTGGTCGTGCCAGGCGTAGCTGCCGTCGTCGGCAACCTGCCGCCATTCGGGCGTGGCGTCCGCCGAGGCGGTGGCCGGGACCTCCACCGCGGCGTAGCGGTCCTGGTTGAGGTAGGTGGAGGGCGCCCGCTGGTTCTCCTCGACGACGCCACCGGGGAGAAAGCGGAGGTAGGGCTCGCCCCGGTAGCCGGTCACCTCGACCGTGGTGGCGGGGTCGACGACGAGCCGCACGAACGAGTCACCCCCGATGATCGAGGCTTCGACTCCGGCGACCGGCGGGTCGAGACCGATGACGCTGCTCCGGTAGTCGCTGGGGCCGGCCGGGTCGGCGAGGGCCGGTGTGGCGGGAACCACCAGCAACGCCGCCACGAGCAGGCCGGCCGCCGTCCACCGTGGCACGCTCATGCCTCTTCCACGATGAGGCGGATCTGCCCCGAGGGATGCACGGTGCACTCCCCGACGAACTCCCCGGCCCGGGAGAAGCGCTGCCGCAGGGTCTCTCCGGCCCCGACGAAGAAAGGACCCACCAGGTGCCCGCGGTCGTCGTGGTTGATCAATTCGATCACTTCCCCGACGTGCACGGTCAGCACCGCGGGGAGGATGTCGAGCGGCTCGCCCCGGTCGAGTGCCTCCCCCGCCCCGGGCGGGATGGTGTACGAGTAGTCGGCGGCGGTGGCCGTGGCGTCGTCGGCGAAACGGGGCCCCGCGTCGCTCGATCCGCACGCTGCGACCAGCGTCGCCACCAGCACGACCGCGACGATCCGTCTCATCCCTCCCCCATCAGGATGCGCAGGTCGTTTGCCATGTCCGCCCCGGGGGTGCCGAACGGCCAGGTCACCCGGAGCCGGCCGGCGTCGTCGACGACGTAGACGTGGGCGGTGTGGGCGACCTCGACGGTGCCGTCGTCGTTCTCGGTCACCTGGTAGGTGGCGCCGAAGGCGTCGGCGGCCGCCCGCAGCGCGGCGTCGTCCTCGGTGCGGAGGGCATGACCGGCCGGAACGAAGGCGTGGACGTAGTTGGTGAGGACGTCGCCGGTGTCGCGTCCCGGGTCGACGGTGACCATCGCCATCTCGACCCGGTCGGTGTCGGAGCCGAGGTCTTCGAGGCCGGTGCGGATCTCCGCCATCGTGGTGGGGCACACGTCGGGGCACGAGGTGTAGCCGAAGTACACGA
>CAYUDA010000323.1:0-1893 GCA_964443425.1 uncultured Acidimicrobiaceae bacterium | reverse complement strand
TCGCCGCCGCCGGGGTCGAGGCGAGCCTCGCCGTCGCCGGGGTGCTGGTGTTCCGCTTCTTCACGTTCTGGCTACCGACCTTGCCCGGCTGGTTCGCATTCCGCTGGCTGCGGCGCCACGAGTACGTCTGAGCCGGCGTCTCCGGCGCACGCCTATGTCAGAAATCGCGCCAGACTTCCCGCGATGAGAAAGACGGCAGCCTCGGTGGCGGTCCTCGCGGTCCTCCTGGCGGCCTGCTCCTCGCGTGGCACGGAACCGACGGAGCCACCGCAGGAGCGCGCCGACACCGGCATCCTCCGCGTCCAGGTGCGCGATCCCGGCTACGGCATGGACGCCCTCATCGGCGGCGTCGTCGAGGTCGACCTCGACGCCGGCTGCGTCTGGCTGTCCGATCCGTACGGGGCTCGGTATCCGGTGGTGTGGCCGATGGGGACGACAGCGGCGGTCGACCCGTTCGCCATCGTGCTTCCCGACGGCACCATCGTGTGGCCTGGCGACCGCGTCGGAGGTGGCGGCGGGTTCGTCCCTGCGGCTTCAGCGACACACGGCCTCGAGCCGTTCCCGGCGGCGTGCCTCCAAACCGGCGACGCCGCGGTGTTCAACGCCCGCTCGGCGATCACGGTGACTCCCGGCGTCGGGCTCGACGTCGACCCGGCTCTGGTCGACCGGTTCAGCGTCCCGAAGGCGATCGGGCTGGAACTGGTGGCGGTCGACGGACGCGACGTGGCGGTGGTCGACTTCGTCACCGGCACCGTCCACCGGTATCAGCCCGACACCTATCCGGCCCCCGACAACCTGATCGACGGCGCCAGCGGCGGTGGAGGCTTCCTCTACCTCTGGGCTCAGGGGGTCATCTCGGTCTACTCCGGCACCAGGTTCAATCGCCCTCCGCAGCAGTTCGAGCCGGATCCGCTCCGGCAGATCCCGGGCATCGCCCCGTCACTGAGCGTGGTTCCCGCGCCCGACGGCGACCACGCCTGGCTGGTGCAACCCGGGACGGGTGACGAGCCGACCCTCCTCGAGTACGTCAACCTGATGGAGATGGACGTGGACCGGCTCAGTACGTCCCAGCGCCCCGGCTCGTGGCACCCACTGGGGACCACGACGCAGGGCCTGGTCCTGGTCAACGACGACGAGGACGCCCCGGCCACCATCCTGGTCGGACCCGGGGGCGAGGTCACCGCCGAGATCCCCGGCACCGCGCTCTCGGTGGGATGGGGCGGAGCCGCCATCCTCCAGCCCGACGGAACGCTGGCCGTCACCGGCGCCGGGCTGACGCAGCTGCACCCGGTCGACAAGCCTCACGAGGGCACCTGGGTGCCGGTCGGGGGCCCCACCGTGCCGTCCGACTCCCCGCCAGCGGTCACCGGAACCCACCGGTTCCTCGTTGGGCTCTCCAACGGATCTGATCCGTCCCCCGGCGGAGACCTGGTGGTGGTGAACGGGTCGGGGGTGGCGACGACGCTGTGGGAATTCCCCCCCGGCGCTCACGTGGCGTCGTGGTCGCGCGGCGAGGATTGGGTGGTCGTGATAGAAGGATCGGCAGTGACCCTGATCCCGATCGACGGCGGCGAACCGGTGCCCTTGGGCGACCTCGTGCCGGAGGGCTTCGTCGTCCTCACCATCGGCTGAAAACCACCATTGCATCTGAGGATTCGGGGATGACCCACCGCGAGGGCAGATGCAGGACGAGGGAGCCATCAGCCGACGGCGACGCAGGAAGACCGCCCGGCCACCTGCAACACCGCGCGACCCACCGCCCGGCAGTTTGGTGTACCCTGGGCGCATCGGCGGTGCAACCGCCATTCACCCTTGCTCGCAGAGCCTCCGACCGGCACCCGGTCCCCCTGCCTGGACGAGTGATCGCCACCGTCCACCACCCAGGTGGGCCGC
>CAYUDA010000322.1:0-1899 GCA_964443425.1 uncultured Acidimicrobiaceae bacterium | reverse complement strand
ATGAGCAGGGCCCCGGCTCCCGCCGGGGCCCTGCCGCGTGACACCCCTCGGCTCGGTTGGCTCCTGCGGCGCCCCCTCTTGGCTTTCCCGAAGAAGCGCCACCGCGGGTGGCGTCTGATTCGGGGAGGGTCACGTGACCCGAACCCACGACACACCCCCCTCGGCTCACTTCGTTCGCCGGTCCCCCCTGACGACAGAGGGGGCAAAGGATGGACGACGCCGCGCTTCGTCCGAGAAGAAGCGTCGATGCGGGCGCACTAATGTGACGCCATGTTCGAGGCTCCCGCCGGCAACCAGGCCACGCTCGCCCTCGACCTGCGGGGCATCGACAAGGCCTTCTACGGCGTCAAGGCCAACGATTCCGTCGACTTCGACCTCCGCTGGGGTGAAGTGCACGCATTGCTCGGCGAGAACGGCGCCGGCAAGTCCACCCTCTGCTCGGTGCTCGCCGGCCTCTACCGCCCCGACGCCGGCACCTTCCACTACGACGGGGAGCCGGTGGCGTTCCGGTCGCCCAAGGACGCCCTCGCCGCCGGCATCGGCATGGTGTACCAGCACTTCCGCCTCGTTGCCAACCTCACCGTGGCCGAGAATCTGGCGCTGGGCCACCCCGGCATCGGGATGCGTATCTCGCAACGTGCCCTGGCACGGGACGCCGAGGAACTCGGCGAACGCTACGGGCTCCCGGTCGATCCCTCGGCGCGGGTGTGGCAGCTGTCGGTTGGCGAACAGCAGCGGGTCGAGATCCTCAAGCTGCTGTATCGAGACGCCCGGGTCCTCATCCTCGACGAGCCGACCGCGGTGCTCACCCCCCAGGAAGCCACGGCGCTGTTCGACACCATGCGGTTCATGGCCTCGGAGGGCAAGTCGGTCATCTTCGTGTCCCACAAGTTGCGTGAGGTCAAGCAGGTCTCGGACCGGGTCACCGTGCTCCGGGACGGCCGGCGGGTCGGGGACGTCGTCACCGCCGACGCCGAGCTGCGGGACCTGGCCCGCATGATGGTGGGACGCGATCTCGAGCTCCCCACCCGGGTCGACGCGGCAGCCCCCGGAGACCCGGTGCTGACGGTGAGCGACCTGCGGGTCGCCGGCGACCGCGGGATCGAGGCGGTGCGCGGCGTCAACTTCAAAGTCCGCCGGGGCGAGATCCTCGGCGTCGCCGGTGTCTCCGGCAACGGGCAACGCGAACTCGCCTACGGGATCGTCGGCCTGCGCCGTCCCTCGGAAGGTACGGTCGTGCTCGACGGCGAGGACCTCACCCGGGCCGGCGTGCTGGAGCGGAGCCGCCGCGGCGTCGCCTACGTGCCGCAGAGCCGCCTCGGGATGGGCCTGGCGCCCGGGCTCACCACCGACGACAACCTCGCCCTCAAGACGTTCCGGGATCCCCCGTTCTCCCGTGGCCCGCTGCTGTCGGCGGGCGCCTTCCGGGACCAGGCGGCCGACCTCATCGGACGCTACGACATCCGCGGCGTCCGCCCCGGTCTCCCGATCCGGCTCCTCTCCGGCGGCAACCTGCAGAAGGCCCTCATCGCCCGCGAGGTGAGCCAGCATCATCTGGTGCTCATCGCCCGCTCCCCGACCCGTGGCCTCGACGTGGGCGCCACCCAGGCGGTACGCAGCCTGCTGCTCGCCGAGCGCGCCGCCGGCGTCGGCGTCCTGCTCATCTCCGAGGATCTCGACGAGCTGATGGCGCTCGCCGACCGCATGCTCGTGCTCTACGAGGGGGAAGTCGTCGGCGAGATGACGGCCGAGGAGGCAACCGCCGAACGGCTCGGCCTCCTCATGGCCGGCCACTCGGAGGTGATGGAGGCGTGACGGTACGTCGCCTGCACGTCGAGCCCCGCGGCCTCGCCTCGACCCGGGTCACCCTGCTGGTGCCGATCCTCTCGGTGCTGGCCG
>CAYUDA010000321.1:0-1903 GCA_964443425.1 uncultured Acidimicrobiaceae bacterium | reverse complement strand
AGAAGAAACCAGGGGGGACGACAGGAACCGCGACCCCCCTCGGCTCGCACGGCTCCTTCGGAGCCGCCTCGCCGGTCCCCCCTGATCCCAGAGGGGACGGAAGAAGGGACAAAGAGCGACGCGGGCCGGTCTCGGCGTACCATCGGGCCACGATCGAGGAGGGCCCCGTGCCGGCAGAAGAGACAGGGGGAGCGACGCCCACCGGTGCCGCCGATGACGGACGCGGGGTGCTGTGCGTGGGGTCGATCATCGCCGATCTCTGCAAGGTCATCGACACCTACCCGCCGCTGGATCACCTCGCCACCATCGAGCAGATCACGACCAGCACCGGCGGGCCGGGACTCAACATGGCGGTGGACCTCTCCCTGCTCGGCGCCGACTTCCCTCTGTGGATGGAGGGAGCGATCGGTGACGACCAGCACGGAGCGTTCGTGCTGGGGGAATGTCTCCGGCTCGGCATCGACACCGGCAGAGTGACCACGATCGCCGGCACCCCAACGTCCTTCACCGACGCCATGGTCGAGCGCGACGGCGGGCGGCGCACCTTCTTCCACCATCAGGGCGCCAACGCCAGATTCGACGCGGCGACCGTCGACCTCACCCGGTTCGGGGCACGCATCCTTCACGCCGGCGCCCCCGGACTCCATTCCCTCATGGACGCTCCCGTCCCCGGCGGCGGGAACGGTTGGTCCGCCCTCCTCTCACGGGCCCAGGCCGCCGGGATGCACACCAACCTCGAGATGGTCGACCTCGACCCGGCGCGGCTGAGAACCCTGGTGGACCCCTGCCTCCCCCACCTCGACAGCATCGTGATCAACGACCTGGAGGCCGGAGCACTCACCGGCATCGAGGCGCCGGCCCCGGACCCGGCCGGACCGGTGGACTGGACCGCCATGGAGACGATGGCGCGGCGGCTCCTCGACCGGGGCGTGGGAGCCCTGGCGGTGGTGCACTTCCCCGCCGGATGCGTCGCCGCCACCCCGAACGGCGGCACCTGGCGCCAAGGCTCGGTCCGGGTCCCACGCGACGAGGTGCGCAGTACCACCGGCGCCGGAGACGCCTTCGCAGCCGGGATCCTCTTCGGCGTGCACGAGGCATGGCCGATCGAGCGGTGCCTCCTCCTCGGGGTGGCGTCCGCCGCGGCGAGCATCCGCAGCCCGAACACCTCGGCCGGCATCGGGTCCGCCGAGCAATGCATTGCCGAGGCCGACGCCGACGGGTACCGCCCCACCACCGCTACCACTTGACGCTGCACGGAGCAGGCGCCGTCCCCGGAGATGCACCTCTCAGGCCAGCTCGAGCCAGCCCTCGACAGCTTGGTGGGTGATCCACGCTCGAGCAGAAGCCGAGCGCCCGCCCTCGAGCAGGAGCCGAGCGCCCGGCGACTTCCCGTCGCGCAAGATCGCCAGCAGGATGTGCTCGGTTCCGATGCGACGATCCGCTCTGTGGATCGCCTCGCGCAGCGCCAGCTCCAACACCTTCTTGGCATCGGGAGAGAAGGGGATATGGCCGCTCCCGCGGGATCCATCGCCGGGCTCCGCGACAGGGTGTGCCGCCGCCCGGATCTCCTCGATCGACCCGCCGAGCCCGGTGATGGCCCGGCAGGCGAGGCTCCCCGGGTCGTCGATCAGTCCGAGCAGGACATGCTCGCTGCCGACACGGGCGCTTCCTCCTTCCCGAGCATGGGCGACGGCCCGGCGCGCCACGAGACGGGCCTCGTCGGTGAAATGCGTCAAGAAGAAGCCGCCGCCACGACGCCGAAGACCACGCATGGTGAAACGCTTCTGCGCCGCCTGCTTGCTCACCCCCATTCGCTCGCCGATCTCGGCCCAGGTCGCATTAGAGGCGCGGGCGCGCTCCACGAAATGGCCGACCAGCTCGTCGCCGAGGTCGGTGAGGCGGC
>CAYUDA010000320.1:0-1920 GCA_964443425.1 uncultured Acidimicrobiaceae bacterium | reverse complement strand
GCCGTGCGCGTGCGGGCCGTTTGATGAGGCTCCCGTTCCCGTCAAATCACGCTGTCCGAGCGGTGACTCCCTCCTTGTCCTGGGGCGAGGACTCCTCTTCGTAGTCGTGGGATCCCGCTTCCTTGGCGTGAGCTCGCATGGCGGTGATGGCGGCGATGGCGTTCCGGCCGGCATCGGGTCCGATCCGAGGCAGCTTGGCGGATCGCCGGCTGTAGAACGATCCGCGGGGCGAGGCCTGCGGTGCGATCTCCTCGGTTTTCGGTTTGGCGGTGGGCGCTTCGAGGTTGATCTCGATCGAGGCTGCGTCGTCCTCGGTCGGATCCGATGCGGCCGGGGATGGGGACTCGGAGTCCGGTTCGGGTGGGAGGGGCGGTGACGGTTCGACGACGGATTCGGCGACGGGCTCGGCGACGGGCTCGGCGACGGGATCTGCGGGGGAGTGCTCCTCGCGAGGATGGCTGACGGCTTCGAGGCGGCTCTCCAGGTCGGTGGCGATGGAGCGCAGTTCGGAGACGCGGGCGAGAAGGTCGGCGTTCTCGGTCTCGTAGTCGGCCCGCATCTGCTCGAAGGCCTTGTTGCGCTCGGCGACGAGCTGCTCGGATTCCGCCTTGACCTCGTCGATGAGGGAGATGGCGTCGCGGCGGGCGGTGGCGAGGACCTCTTCGGCGCCGGCGAGGATGCGGCCGGCGTTGGCCTGAGCCTCGGCGGCGGTGTTCTCGGCATCCTGGCGGGCTTCGGTGACGAAGCGGAACGCTTCACGGCGGGCTTCGCCCAGGATGACGGTGGCCTGCTCGCGAGCGTCGGCGATGATCTGGTCCGCTTCCTTGGTCGCTTCCGCGCGAGGCGCCTCGGCTGCGCTGTCCTCGGGCTCGGGGGAAGCGACCAAGGTGAGCGGGACGGGGGATTCCTCCGCTGATGGGGTGGTTTTGGTGGGCCTGGCTGCGGCGAGTTGCTCCTCGAGGGCGGCGATACGCCGCTCGGTCTCGGCCAACTGCTCGAGCCACGGTGGGGTGGTGGCGGCGCCGTCTTCGGTCGGAGACGAGTCGGTGCCGCGCTCGACGGCGGTCGTGTCAGGTGACTGATCGTCGTTTCGGCTCATGCGCACCACCTCTGGACCTTGACCCATTGGGGCTCAACCCTCCCAGAAGGAATTCTCCTCCGCCTACGGAGAGTGTATCGGCAACCACCAAGCGCAGTCAACTAGTTCTTTCGGGTGGTTCGCGAATAGTCATTCAGGACCGAAGCGGTCGGGCTATTCGAGCACCCCGGCGGCGGCGGCAGCAGCGAGGGCCTCGATGCCGTCGAGGCGGTGCAGCACCTCGTGGAGTTCGGCGGCGAAGCCGAGGCGGCGAGCCGGCAGCTCGGGGTCGGCGAGGGCGCCGGCGCCGTCGGTGTCGGCGGCGAAGAGACCCCGGTTGGCGGCGAGCCGCAGCGCGGCGTCGAAGAGCACGGTGGAGACCGATTCGGCGTGCTTGATGCGGCCCTGCAGCAGGTACTGCTTGCCGAGGTCCACCACCTCGTCCTGCACTGCATCGGCGGTGAGGTCGGCGTCGCCGGCGCGGCGGGCGACGATGTCGGCCACCGGCTGGTAGGCCTCGAGGAAGGGGCGGAGGATCGCCGGGGACCCGTAGGGGCGGAAGGCCCGCAGTACCGCGTCGACGTCGCCGGCGGCGAGGTGTTCCCGCCACTGCGGGTCGTGGTCGGCCAGTTCGTGGCGGATCTCGTCCTGGAACTCGTCGCGGGGGGCGAAGAAGAACTCGAACTTGAGCAGGTCACGCAGCCGCCGGCACTCGTCGAGCACGGTCTGGAGCGGGGCCTCGCCCGGCTCGTCCCGGGTGTGGAGCAGCGCCAGCTCGGTGATGGCCCGGTTGACGAAGAAGTGGATGATGGTGTTGCGGTAGTAGGCGGCGGCGAGGTGCT
>CAYUDA010000319.1:0-1928 GCA_964443425.1 uncultured Acidimicrobiaceae bacterium | reverse complement strand
GGGTTTCGTCGGTGACGATACGGGGCCCACGGGTGATGTCGCCGTACTCGGCGGTGTCCGACACCGAGTAGCGCATCCACGTCAGGCCACCTTCGAAGAGCAGGTCCACGATGAGCTTCAGCTCGTGCAGCACCTCGAAGTAGGCCATCTCGTCTGCGTAGCCGGCGCCGGTGAGGGTCTCGAAGGCGGCGCGGACGAGGGCGTCGATCCCACCGCACAGGATGACCTGCTCGCCGAAGAGGTCGGTTTCGGTCTCCTCGCGGAAGCTGGTCTCGATGACGCCGGCCCGGGTGGCGCCGATGCCGTGGGCATAGGAGAGGGCGAGGGGTTTCGCCTCGCCCGTCGCGTCCTGGTGCACCGCGAGCAGGGCCGGTACCCCGCTGCCCTCCTGGTACTGGCGGCGGACCAGGTGACCGGGGCTCTTCGGGGCCACCATGGCGACATCGACGTCGGGAGGGGCCGCGATGTAGCCGAAGTGGACGTTGAAGCCGTGGGCGAAGAAGAGGGCGTCCCCCGCCTCCAGGTTGGGGGCGATCGCCGACTCGTAGAGCGCCTTCTGGTGCTGATCGGGGACCAGCATCATGATGACGTCGGCCCAGTCGGCCGCCTCGTCGGGGGCGACCACCTTGAGCCCGGCGTTGGAGGCCGCCGCCCGGCGCCGGCTGCCGTCCCGCAGGCCGACGATGACGTCGACCCCGGAGTCCTTGAGGTTGAGGGCATGGGCGTGGCCCTGGCTGCCGTAGCCGATCACCGCCACCTTGCGGTTGGCGATGATCGCAGGATTGGCATCCTGTTCGTAGTACATGGTGCTGCTCATGCCGTTGTGCTCCTCGGACGCGTGATCCGCATTCAAGCCGATCGCAAGGTGGGCTTGGTTCCGTTCTTGGTCTTGGCGGCCCGAGCGAGGGCGATCCGCCCCGACTTGGCAAGGTCGACGACCCCGTAGGGCTTCATCAGCTCCAGGAAGTCGGCGAGCCGGTCCGGGTCGCCGCTCACCTCGAACGTGATGGTGGTGGCACCGACGTCGACCGCCTTGGCTTCGAAGATCCCTGCGGCGTCGAGCACCTCGCCTCGTTGGCCGCGATCGGCGTTGATCCGCAGCAGCATCACCTCGCGCTGCACCATCTCTCCTGGGATCATCTCGGTCACCTTGACGGTGTGCACCAGCTTGTAGAGCTGCTTGATGATCTGCTCCATGTCGGGGCCGTCGATCACGATCGTGATGCGGGAGAAGAGCGGGTCGGTGGTGGGGCCCACCGCCAGCGAGTGGATGTTGAAGCCGCGGCGGGCGAACATCGACGCCACCCGGGCCAGCACCCCTGGTTTGTTCTCGACGAGCACGCCGATGACGTGGTTCATGTCAGATCCTCCAGGCTGAGTGCGATGTCGTCGTTGGAGCCGCCTGCCGGGACCATGGGGAACACCATCGCGTCCGGGTCGCAGCGAAACTCCACCACCACCGGGCGGTCGTTGATGGCGAGCGCCTTCTCCAAGGTGGGAGCGACTTCGTCGGGGTGGTCGGCCCGCAGCCCGACGCAGCCCATCGCCTCGGCGAGCTTGACGTAATCGGGGATGTCGGTGCCGAGTTCGGTCGCGCTGTAGCGCTCGTCGTAGAAGAGCCGCTGCCACTGCTTGACCATGCCGAGCCAGCCGTTGTTCATGACCGCGATCTTCACCGGGATGTGCTCGGTGCTGGCGGTGATCAGCTCCTGCATCGTCATCTGGAAGCAGCCGTCGCCGTCGATGGCGAACACGATCTTGTCGGGGGCGCCGGCCTTGGCGCCGACCGCGGCCGGGACCGCGTACCCCATCGTGCCGAGGCCGCCCGAGTTGATCCAGGTGTTGGGGCGTTCGAATCCCCAGAACTGCGAAACCCACATCTGGTGCTGGCCGACCCCGGCGACGATGATGGCGTCGCCCCCGGTGAG
>CAYUDA010000318.1:0-1931 GCA_964443425.1 uncultured Acidimicrobiaceae bacterium | reverse complement strand
CCTTGCGGATCGCGTTGAGGTAGTTGTAGATCGTGATCCGGCTCACGCCCATCAGGTCGGCGATCGAATCGATGGCTCGGCGCAGGTGAAAGGCGCCACGTTCGTCGAGCATGCGCACCGCGGCCTGCTTCTGTACCCGGCCCAGTTCCGCCAGCGGCCGGCCCAGCTCTTGTTCGATGTGGGCGACCATGCGGTCCAGTGCTCCCGAGAGCGATTCGAGGCGTACCCCACCGATGACCTCACCGTCCCACTCGATGGGGACGTCGGTGTCACCGATGCCGTCGGGCTCCACCACGGTGGCTCCCATCACCTTCAGCAACGGTTCGATGGCTGTGAACACGGGGTGGTCGGCGGCAGCCATGGTCAGTCGCCGGTGAACTGGAGCGACACCCGGGTCGCTCCGTTGGTGAGGGCCGCTTCCAGCATGGCCTGGAGCGCCGCGATCACCTGACCCCGTTCACCGACCACCGTGGTCCCGAACGGGCCGAACTCCGGCGTCAGTCCGAGGGCGGAGATGGCGTCGATGGCGGCACGGACGTGCGGTCCCGGCGCGCCCTCCTCGAAGGGCTCCACCAGGAACTCGGCACGGCAGTTGGACATGGTCGAGACTCCTCCAGACGGTCTGGATGATCCTAGTTGGCGCCCTGGTCGCCTTCCGGATCACTCTTGACAAAACGTACAATGGAGGAGGGCCGCGCCGGTCGTGGTTCTCACAGTGGAGTACCGTCGCTGACACGAGGGGAGCCGACATGACCGTGACGACACCCGAGGTGGTCGAGTTCCGGCTCAACGGCGCCGGGGTGACCGTGCGCGGCGACCACCCCCACCTGCTCGCCGCCCTGCGCGACGAACTCGATGTCACCTCCCCCAAGGACGGCTGCTCGCCTTCCGGGCAATGTGGGGCCTGCACCGTGCTCCTCGACGGCAAGGCGATCCAGAGCTGCCTGGTGTCCCTCGAGAAGGCGACCGGCAAGGAGGTCACCACCCTCGAGGGCCTCGAGGCCGCCGAGCGGGATCGTCTGGCGACCGCCTTCGCCGTCACCGGGGCCCTGCAGTGCGGGTTCTGCACCCCGGGGATCGTGATGCGCACCAAGGCGCTGCTCGACCAGAAGGGCAAGGACCTCGACCGGGCGACGATGGCCGGCAGGCTCGGCGCCCACCTCTGCCGCTGCACCGGCTACACCAAGATCTTCGACGCCATCGAGATGCTGCGCGACGGCACGATTCCCGAGCCGAGGCTCCCGAGCGGCGTCGGTTCGACCGGCGTCAAGTACGAGGCGGCCGCGCTCGCCCTCGGTGATCGGGGCTACGTCGCCGACCTCCGCCCCCCCGGCCTGCTCCACGCCGCCCTCAAGCTCACCGACCACGCGCGGGCCGACATCGTCGCCATCGACACCGCCCCCGCCGAGGCGATGGAGGGCGTGGTGGCCGCCTACACCGCCGCCGACGTCCCCGGCGAGCTGCGGGTCGGCATCATCCAGCGGGACTGGCCGGTGCTGATCCCGGTGGGGGGCCGCACCTCCTACGTCGGCGACGTGCTTGCCGTCGTTGTCGCCGAGACGGTCGCCCAGGCCCGGGCTGCCGCCGAGGCGGTACAGGTCGACTACCAGGTGCTGGCGCCGCTCACCGACCCGGTGGCGGCGCTGGCCTCCGACGAGGACGCGGTGTGGGGTCTCGACGGGAACGTGCTGTCGGTCTCCGCCTACCAGCGGGGCGACGTCGATGCCGCCCTGGCGGCATCGGCCCACACCGTGCACGAGGTGTTCCACACCCAGCGGGTGGAGCACGCCTTCCTCGAGCCCGAATCCACCCTGGCCGTTCCCGACGACGACGGCCGCCTCATGGTCTCCTCCGGAGGCCAGGGGGTGTGGGACGACCGCGACCAGATCGCTTCGGTGCTCGGGGTCGACCCCGACCGGGTCGTCGTCGAG
>CAYUDA010000317.1:0-1932 GCA_964443425.1 uncultured Acidimicrobiaceae bacterium | reverse complement strand
ATTCGCCCGAGGCGGCCGAACCGGCACAACCACCCCGCAAGCCGCGGGATCCGGCCCAGACGCTGACGACGGCGCTCGTGGTGTACATCTTCATCAACCTGGCGCTGGCGCTACCGCTGGTGATCTTCCCGGCCGCCTTCTTCGACGCCATCGGCCTCGACAAGGTGGTCGCCGATCAGCTCGGCGGGTTGCGCTGGGTCGGTGCCGTGATCCTGGCGTGGGCGATCACCGGCATCCTGGTCCTGGCCCGTCCCGAGGGCCGCGCCGTGTTCGTCACCGCCGGCGCTCTCCAGCTCACCTTGGGGGCCCTGGCGTTCCTCTACAGCTGGTCGATCGGCGAGTACCACTGGCACACTTGGTATCAGATGCTGGGGTCCGCAGTGCTGGCGGTCGGCGCGGTGTACCTGTGGTGGGCCCGCCTGCGGGGCCGCCGGGTCTTCAAGGGCGGTACCACCACCGAGGGGTGAGTCGGGCGCCACGGTTGAGGGAAGGACCCTGTCATGACATCGCCGTCTGATCCGCGATCGCCTCGCCTCCTGCTGGCGATCGACCTGGAGAGCGTGGAGCCGCCCCGGGAGGGACTACCGCGTTTCGGGGACCGCCTGTCCTCGATCCGGGCGGTGACGACCCTGGTGTTCGTGGGCGGCGATCGCGTCCCCGGGCTGCCCGAGCCCGACTACACCGTCAACCTGGAGCATCCCGCCATCGTGCGTCACACCGACGGCGAGACACTGGAGGGATGGCCCGGCGACGACGGGCGTACCGACGTCGAATCGGCGCTGGGCCACGTCGCCGAGGCGCTGATGATCCCGCCCTCGGACATCTTCCTGGTGATCGGCGCCGGCCATCCCCTGCTCGGCGACGTCGAGCACGTGATCGTCGTCGGTGGCGAGAAGAAGCCCGTCACCGGGGTATGGGCGCCGATTGCCGCCGACGGCGAGCTGATCGCCGCCTTGCGGGAGGCCCGGCTGCTGGGACGCCCCAGCGCCTCGGCTCCCGACGTCCACGAGACGGCGTTCGAGCGGGCCCTCGACTCTCTGCAGCGCAACGTGGCCGAGTCGGGGTTCACCGCCGCCTCCGTCGAGGACAACCCGCTCAGTCTCCACGACGCCAACTACGCCGCGGTCTGGGCCCGGGACGGGGTGATCACCGGGCTGTGGACCCTGCCCCTCGATGACCCGGAGCTGATCGACGCCTTCCGCCGCACGATCCGGCTGCTGACCCGGCACCAGGCGCCGTCGGGGCAGATCCCGTCCTACGTCCGGCTCGTCGACGACACCCCCGACTACTCCGGCATCGGCGGGATCGCCAGCATCGATTCGGTGCTGTGGTTCGTGATCGGGGCGATTCGGCTCGCCTTCCACACCAAAGACCGCAAGCTCGCCGAGGAGCTGGAGGAGCCGGTGACGCGGGCGATGGGATGGCTCGCCGCCCACGACGCCAACAACGACGGCCTGATCGAGATCCCCGAGGCGTCGGATTGGATGGATCTCTTCCCCCGCTCCTACAACGTGCTCTACGACGAGGTGCTGTGGTACCAGGCATGCCGGGACACCGCGGTGCTGCTCGACGCCCTCGGCCGGGACGGTTCCGACTGGCAGGTGCAGGCGGAACGGGTCGTCGAGCAGGTCGGGAACCTCTTCTGGCCGACCGGGGACCAGCTCATGGAGTTCACCGGCTCGACGACGGGTCGCTTCAGCGCCGGGGAGGCCTCCTACCTGCTGAGCCAGGTGACCCCGTTCGACTACGGGTGGCGCTGCGACGTCTACGCCAACCTGCTGGCGGCCCTCACCGGCCTGCTCGACGATCACAAGCGAGAGCGGCTCTTCACGTTCCTGTGGGGCGTCGGGGTCAACTCGCCGTTCCCGGTGGTGTGCCTCTACCCGCCGATCCTGTCGGGGGCGGAGGACTGGAAGGACTACTTCCTGGTGA
>CAYUDA010000316.1:0-1932 GCA_964443425.1 uncultured Acidimicrobiaceae bacterium | reverse complement strand
CGACGATCGCCAGGATGAACGGGATCATCGCCAGCAGGTTGGCGGGCACCGACACCCCGAGGGTCTGGAACGTGAAGTTGAGGCGGCCGGCGGCGCCGAACAGGTAGGCGGCGATGAGGGCTCGCCACGGTCGCCAGCTCGCCAGGATCACGAGGGCGATGGCGATCCACCCGGCGGCGCCGATCGGGTCGTCCTGCCACGACGGCACCAGGGCAAGGGAGAAGTAGGCGCCACCCAGTCCCGCCAGGGCGCCGCCGATCATGACGTGGACGTAGCGCACCCGGGCCACCTCGACCCCGCCGGCGTCGGCGGAGGCGGGGTCTTCGCCGACGGCTCGCAGCGTGAGCCCCATCTTGGTGTGGAACAGGTAGTAGCTGGCGACCGCCACCACCAGCCACGACACGTACACCAGCGTGTCGTGGCCGAAGATGAGCGGGCCCACCACCGGCCAGTCGGCGATGCCGCCGGTGAGCAGCGGCTCGAAGGTCTCTCGCGACGGCTGGCCCACCAGGGCCGGGGTGCCGGTGCGCCCGATGAAGTTGGCGAGCCCGGTGCCGAAGAGGGTGAGGGCGATGCCGGAGACGATCTGGCTCACCCGCAGCGTGATCGATGAGAAGGCGTGGATGAGCGACAGAGCGGCCCCGGCGACCATCGCCGCCACCACGCCGAGGATGAGGTTGCCGGTCTTGAAGGTCGCCCAGAACCCGGACACCGCCCCGACCAGCATCATGCCCTGCACCCCGAGGTTGAGCACCCCCGCCCGCTCGGTGATGATCTCGCCCAAGGTGGCGAAGACGATCGGGGTACCGAGCCCGATGGCGGCAAAGGCGGTGAGGACGAAGGTGCTGTCGTTCACGCCGCGTCCTCCTCCACGATCGGGTTGGGTGTCGCCGGCGGCCGGCGCCGCACCCGGTTGGCGATGAAGAACTCCCCGGCGACGGCGAAGATGAGGATGGCGCCTTGCAGCATGGTCACCGTCGCCGACGGCACCGAGATCGACTGGAGGGCGGGCCCGGCGTTGTTGAGGGCCCCCATCAGCACCGCCACCGGCACCACCGCCAGCGGGTTGAGGCGGGCGAGGGCGGCCACGATGATCCCGGTGAAGCCGAGCCCGAGGTCGAGGGAGCGGGGATCCATCTTGCCGAGCACGCCGGCGACGAGCAGCGAGCCGGCGAGCCCGGCGGCGGCGCCGGAGAGCAGGAAGACGCTCATGATCTTGCGCGGCACGTTGATCCCGGCGTAGCGGGCGGTGTCGGCCGAGTCGCCGACCACCCTCACCTCGAATCCCCACCGGGTCTTGCCGACCAAGAACCAGGCGACGATGGCCACCGCCACCGCGATGAAGATGCCCCAGTCGAGGCGGTGGAAGAACTCGGGGAGCCGCCCGGGCTCGGGAATCGGGCGCCCCTGGGGGAACTGGGTGGCGTTCGGGTCGCGCCACGGGCTGAAGCTCCCCAGCACCAGGTAGTTCATCAGGTTGAGGGCGATGAAGTTGAGCATCAGGGTGGTGATGATCTCGTTGGTGCCGAGCATGACGCGCGGCACCGCCGACAACGCCGCCCAGGTGGCGCCGCCGACGGCGCCGGCGAGGATCACGACCGGCAGGGCGACGGCGGCCGGGGTGCCGTCACCGAGGGCGATGCCGGCTCCGGCGGCAAAGACGGCGCCCATGAGCAGCTGACCCTCGCCGCCGATGTTCCACACCAGCATCTTGAACGCGATGGCGGCGGCGACGCCGGTGAGCATGAGGGGCGTCGCCGAGACGAGGGTTTCGCTGACGCTGCGGGAGGACCCGAAGGCGGCGTCGACCATCTTGACGTAGACGTCCCACGGGTTGTTGCCGGTGACGGCAAGGAATGCGGCGCCCAACGCCAGGGCGGCCAGCACCGAGAGGATCGGCACCAGCAGGGTGACCCGGGTCGAGGCGAGGCC
>CAYUDA010000315.1:0-1939 GCA_964443425.1 uncultured Acidimicrobiaceae bacterium | reverse complement strand
CGAGGTCGGCACCCGGATCCGAGGACTCGGCTTCGACGCCGAGGTGACCGCCATCCTCTCCGACCGCGTCGTCCTCGACGTGGCAGGTGAGACGGAGCGCATCACCGCCGGCTCGACGGCGAGCTTCGAGCGCAACAGCTACCTGTACGGGATCGCCGTGTCCGGCACCCGGTGGGTGGCGGTGGGGAACGTCGGCGCCGTTCCGGCGGCGTGGTCGTCGATCGACGGGGGTGCCAGCTGGCAGATATCGGCCCTCCCGGTGCAGCCGCCCGATCGGGCATCGAACGTCAGAGGCTCCGCGTTCGGCGTGGCGATGGTGGGTAATGACGTCGTCGCGGTGTCGAGCGGCGGCGAGGGCGGCACCCAGATCTCTCACGGTGTGTGGGTTCGCGCCAGCGACGACGGCGACGTCCTCGCCGCCGACGCCGTCGATCTGGTTCCACAGTTCCTCGGGCTTCTCGCCGCCGACGAGGGTTTCGCGGCCGCCGACCTCCTCTCCCGCGACCTCCCGGAGACCGGGGAGATCACGTTGCCCACGCTGGGCGGGATCGACCTCGATTGGCGGTACGAGGAAGACGGTGGCATCGAATGGGGCGCGGTGGCCAACAGCGGCCTCTACCTGGCCGCGGTCGGTGCCGAGATCGATGTCGACGGGTGCGGGCGCTCCCGGCCCGGCACGGTCTTCGCCCTGCCTATGCCTGACGGTGCGGAGATGGCCACGGTGACGTGCAGCTACCGGGCGTCGTCGCATCTGCTGTCGCTGCTCGGGATCGAGGAGGAGACCGGAACCGTCACCGCGCAGGTGGGCCCCGATGGGATCAGGTCGCTGGCCACCCGGGGAGCCGAGTCGACCGATGCCTGGCTCACGCTGGCGGAATGGGCCGCCGACGTCGATCGGGACGCCTTCGTCGCCACCGTCGGGTCCGTCGACTCCACCGGCCTCTGGCGGCTCACCCCCACCATCGACGCCGCGGCGGCGCAGACCCATCTCGACCTGGCCGAGCGCTTTCCCGGCCCCGCCGTCCAACTCGGTGATGACACCGCGCTGGAGACGCCGGTGGGGACGATCGAGTACCACTGGGCCGATCCTCCCGGCGTCACCGGACCGCTCATGTGGGTGGGAGATCGTTTCGTCCTCGCCGGCGAGACCACGGCCGAGTCTCTCACCGTCTGGGAGTCGATCGACGGTCTCGACTGGTCACAGGGCACCGTTCCCGAGGGGGCGACGTGGATCGACTTCATGGTCGACGTCGGAGGCCACCGCGTCGCGGCGGGCCGCCGGGGCGAGGCGCCGGCGGTGTGGGTGGAGGCGGCGGGCACCTGGCGTGCCGTCGAGGCGATCTCCGCCCTCCAGGAGGTCACGTCCGGCGCCGCCCTGAGGATCGGGGGATTAGTGGCCTACCGCGGCGACGCCTACATGACGGTGCTCGGACCGCCCGGCGAAGCGGGCAGCCCTGCGGTGGAGCTGTGGCGCATCGGCCCCGACGGCTCCGTCACCGTCATGGATCTCTCCGCCGCCATCCCCGGGCTGCAGGACATCGATTGGGGGCTGCTCGCCTCCGGCGACGGGCTGTTCTACGTCACCGGCTCCACCGCGTCGACCACCTCGATCTGGAGGTCCGGCGACGGGGCGCAGTGGAGTGAACTGGTCACCGGTCTCTTCGGGACGGCCAATGGGGTCATGCTGCTCGACATCGAGGCGACGGACCGGGGATTCCTGGCGGTGGCGGTCCCGATCGACGCCTCGTGGGCGATCGGGGGAGGACGCAGCGGCCACATATGGCTCTCGGCGGACGGGCGACGGTGGATCCCGGCATCCGGCACCGCCGGCTCCCTCGCCACCGCCAGCGCGGTCGGGATCGGCCCCCTCGGAATCGTCACCGCCCGCGACTCGGTCATCGACCAGGGCAACGCCTGGATGCGGTTCTCGGCCGACGGC
>CAYUDA010000314.1:0-1941 GCA_964443425.1 uncultured Acidimicrobiaceae bacterium | reverse complement strand
CCGGGCGGCTCGCCCTGGCCGCCATCGTCGCCGGGGGCGCCTTCCTGCTGTGGACCCAGCTCTCGCACGGCAGCGGCTGGACCTGGATCCCGGTGCTGCTGGCGGCGGGGTGCCTGGTGGCGGCGCTGCTCGCCAACCGGGCCGGCTCCGAAGGCTGGGCGTTCGCCGCCACCGGCGTCGCCATCGCCGCCGCGGTGGTCGCCCTCTTCGGCTCCCTCTA
This sequence comes from uncultured Acidimicrobiaceae bacterium, assembly GCA_964443425.1. GTDB lineage: Bacteria > Actinomycetota > Acidimicrobiia > Spongiisociales > UBA5794 > CAYQEC01. The sequence continues at coordinate 1,721 of CAYUDA010000314.1, read as the reverse complement.
TCCGGACGTGATGCCGTCGACGACCGACCCCACCTTCAGCCTCACGATCTCCAACGCCTCCTCGACCCCGTACACGCTTCGGGTCATGACCGTCGTCGCCCTGGTGATGACACCGATCGTGCTCGCCTACCAGGGCTGGACCTACTGGGTGTTCCGGAAACGCATCTCCCGTAGCGACCTGCCGCCGGTGACCGTTCCGTGACAGCCCCCGGCCGGCCGCCGCCGGTCGACCGCCGGCTGCTCCGACGCGTCCCGGCGCTGCGCCGTCACCTCGTGGTCGCGGGGCTGGCCTCGGCGACGGTGGCGGCGGCGGTGATCCTCCAGGCGGGCGCGCTGGCGTCTGCCATCGCCGCCATGATGGGCTTCGGCGGCGACCACCCCCTCCCCGCCCTCCTCGTCGCCCTCGGCGCGGTTGTCGTGCTGCGGGGCCTCGCCGCCGCCGCCGTAGAGCTGTCCGCCTCCCGCACCATGGAGGACACCCGGGGCACGCTGCGGGCCTCCCTCCTCGACCACGCGGTACGGGACGCGGCGCCGGCCGCGGCCGGTCTCGCCGCCCACCGGGCGAAGGCGGCGACCACCGGGCTCGACGAGATGGAACCGTACGTCCGTACCTACCTCCCGGCCCTGGCTGCGGCGACCATCGTGCCGGCGGCGGCCTGGGTCCGGATCGCCGGCGCCGACGTGGTGTCGGCCCTCATCGTGGCCGTGACGGTGCCGCTCATCCCGATCTTCATGATCCTGATCGGGACCATGACCGAGCAGCGGACCCGGCGACGCTGGGCCACCCTGCAACGCCTCTCCGGCCACTTTCTCGACGTGCTGGAGGGGATCCCGACCTTGCGGCTGTTCGGTCGCGTCACCCCCGCCACCGAGGGGGTGCGCGAGGTGTCGGACCGCTACCGGGTCGTCACGATGGGGACGCTGCGAGTCGCCTTCCTCTCGGCATTCGCCCTCGAGCTGATCGCCACCTTGTCGGTGGCGATCGTCGCCGTCTCGGTCGGCCTGCGGCTGGCGAGCGGCGACCTCGATCTCGACACCGGCCTCGTCGTGCTGCTCCTCGCCCCCGAGTGCTACCTGCCGCTGCGCCGGGTCGGCGCCGCCTTCCATGCCTCGCAGGTGGGGGTCGACGCCTCCACCGAGGTCGGTGAACTGCTGGAGCGGCCCACCCTCCCCGCCGGGACTCGCCGCCCGCCGGCAGGGGTTGTCGCGCTGCAGGGGGTACGGGTCGTGCGGGAAGAGCGGGGCACCACCACCGACCCGGTCGATCTCGACCTGGCGCCGGGGGAGATGGCGGCGGTGGTGGGTCGGAGCGGATCGGGGAAGACGACGTTGCTCGACGTCGTCCGTGGCCGGCTCGCCCCCACCGAAGGCACCGTGCTCGTCGCCGGCGTCCCGCTCCCGACCCTCGACCCGGACGGGTGGGCCGACCGCATCGCGGTCATCGGGCAGCGTCCCGTCACCGTCGCCGCCACGGTGCGCGAGGAGATGTTGAGCGACGACGCCGACCTCGTCGCCGCCACCCTGCACCGCCTCGGGCTCGCCGGCTACGCCGGGACGGCCGCCGATCGCCTCTCCGGCGGCCAGCTACGGCGCGTCGAGGTGGCCCGAGCGGTGGTGGCGGTGCGGACGGGACGGGCATCGATCGTGGTCGCCGACGAGCCGACCGCCCATCTCGACGAGGCGTCGGCCGGGGTCGTGCGGGATCTCCTCGCCGAGCTGGC
>CAYUDA010000313.1:0-1960 GCA_964443425.1 uncultured Acidimicrobiaceae bacterium | reverse complement strand
GCGCTCGCGCCGTCGAAGCCCACATGGCCGAATGCGACGTGTGCGCCACCGAGTTGCGGATGCAACAGACGGCCCTCGAGGCCCTCCAAGGCGCGCCCCGGGCCTACCTCACCGCCTCCGAATCCGCCGACCTGCACCGGTCTGTGCGGCGCCATCTCGGCCTCGCCGCTCCCGCGGCATCGCGTGTGCCGCGGGCTCGCCGAGCCTCTCGCCTCGGTGTGCTGGCCGGGGTCGCCGCGGTGCTGATCGCGGTTCTCGTCGTCGCCCCCCGCCTCTCCCTGTTCGGATCCGGCGACGAATCCGACGTCACCCTCGCCTTCGCCACGAGGGACGCGGCCCAAACCGAGCAGGTACCTCCCGAGGCGATCCTCGGAGAAGACACGGGAGCAGGCGCCGCCTGGACGGATGCCTCCGACGCCGCCTCGTCCTGGGCGCCCGACGAGACCTACCGCAGCAATCTCGAGGCTGCTGACGTTCCGGATCTCGACGCGGTGCGGGAAGCCGTGATCGCGGCCGGAGGCGACGCCGTGAAGGCGGGGCGGTTGCTCGACGTCGGAGAGGAAACGCTGGCGGTTCCCGACGTGGGCCCTTCTGGCTCCGACGACGGTTCCAGCACCTGTATCGATGCCGGACTCGCCGAGCTCCCCGATACCGTCGACGCCTTCGTGGTGACCAACGCCTTCAGCGCCGAGGGTGAGGTCGTGGTGATCGCCTACGTTCCCGCCGACGTCGAAGACACCGTGATCTTGAGCCAGCTGGTCGAGTCATGCACGATCGTCGATCGCTCCCCGTGAGGCGGTCTGGAGAGTGAGGGCGCCGGGGGACTAACCTCGGCCCCATGATGGAAGACTTCCCTGTCAAGATCGCCGATCTACTCGAGACCACCGCCGCCCGGATCCGGGCGATGACCGTCGACCGTATCGCCCGGTGGATCAGATGGACCGCGGCGGGCATGATCATCGGCCTCCTCGGGCTGGTCATCATCGTCTTCCTCATCGTCGGCTTGTTCCGGCTCCTCGGCGGGCTCCTCGGTGTGGAGTGGGCCTACGTGCTCCTTGGTGGATTATTCGTCCTCGTCGGACTGTTACTGCTGGGCAGACGCACGATCGACACTCCGAAAGAGGACTGAACATGGCCGAGAAGGTGCTCATCGTCGGCTCTGGGCCGGCCGGTCTCACCGCGGCGATCTACGCCGCCCGCGGAGGCCTGGAGCCCGTCGTCATCGAGGGCTTCGAACGAGGCGGGCAGCTCATGCTCACCACCGACGTCGAGAACTACCCGGGTTTTCCCGACGGGATCCTGGGACCGGAGCTGATGGATCAGCTCCGCAAGCAGGCGGAGCGCTTCGGCACCCGCCTCGTCTCTGCCGACGTCACCAAGGCCGATCTCACGGGTCATCCGTTCCGGATCTGGTCCGGCGACGACGAGTACGAGGCAGAGACCATCATCATCTCGACGGGAGCGTCGGCACGCTGGCTCGGCATCCCGGGGGAAGAGCGGCTGCGAGGCCGCGGGGTCTCGGCCTGCGCCACCTGTGACGGGTTCTTCTTCCGTGACAAGGAGCTGGCGGTCGTCGGCGGAGGCGACAGTGCCATGGAGGAGGCCCTGTTCCTCACCCGCTTCGCCTCCAAGGTCACGATCATCCACCGTCGCGACGAGTTCCGGGCCTCGGAGATCATGGTCCGCCGGGCCTTGCAGCACGACAAGATCGAGGTCGTGTGGGACAGCGTCGTGGAGGAGGTACTCGGCGACGGAGAGGTGACCGGGGTCCGGATCCGCAACGTGAAGACGGACGAGGAGTCCGTACTGGTGGTGGACGGCATGTTCGTCGCCATCGGCCACGATCCCAACACCGCCATCTTTCGTGGGCAGATCGACCTCGACTCCAAGGGCTACGTCGTACTTCACGACGGCACCAGGACCTCGGTGGACGGGGTGTTCGCCGGCGGCGACGTCGCAG
>CAYUDA010000312.1:0-1964 GCA_964443425.1 uncultured Acidimicrobiaceae bacterium | reverse complement strand
GTAGCCTCGCGCCACCGCCAACCTCCACGAGCCCGTCACGTGCCCTCCTTCATGTTGACAGCGTAAACACCTAATGTAGGCGACGTCAACATCGGTGAGGGGCACCTAGGCTGACGGGGGCGAACTCCGGTTGCGGGGACTCGTATGCACACTGAACCAGGCTCCTACCACCACGGCGACCTCAAGGCCGCCCTGGTAGCGGCGGCAACACGGCTCATCGAGGAGCGTGGACCCACCTCCTTGAGCCTGCGCGGCGTAGCCCGCGCCGTCGGGGTCAGTCACGCCGCCCCCTACCGGCATTTCCGGAGCAAGAAGGCCCTGCTCGAAGCGGTGGCGATCGAGGGATTCCGGGATCTGGGCAATGCTCTCGACGCCGTCGTCGAGCGGACCCCCGATGATCCGAGGCAACAGATGATCGATGCCGGGGCGGTCTACGTTCGCGAAGCGATCGACAATGCCCAGCGCGCCCAACTCATGTTCGGGGGCCTGCTCCAGCAGGGCGACTCGAGCCCGGCACTGCGAGATGCCGCCGAGGCGGCGTTCAGCCGTTGCATCGCCATCATCCGCCGCGGCCAACGGCAGGGAGTGTTTCGCCCCGGCCCCTCCAGAGGGCTCGTCATGGCGTACTGGGCGGCCTCCCACGGTCTCGCCATGCTCCTCATCAGCGACGGGTTCGGCGTTCGAGGCCCCGAGGAATCCCCCGAGGCACTGTGGAAGCTGGTGGCGGACAACCTGCTCACCGGGTTGCTCGCTCCCCCTCCCTCGGGCGAGCGGCCGCTGGAGGTGTAGATGTAGCCGAGGCGGCTCACCCATACGTTCGTACCTACCACCCGCCGGAGACAGGTTCCAGACCCCGGCGACGCCCCGTCACCCCCCTACCGCGGCGGGCAGATGCCGGCGTCGACCAGGCTCGCGAGGTCGAAGGAAGGCGCCGAGATGTCCTGCTGGAGGCGGCGCCGCAGCGGGTACCCAACCAGGTTGTGGAGCACCACCTCCGGCTGCCGCCCCTCGACGAGGGCCTCGCAGTCGGTGATGTCCCACAGGACGATCAGATCGGCTCGCTCCTCGTGGCCCAGCCGCTGCGGCAGCACCGATCCGATGAGGTCGAGGTCGGGGACCTGTTCGGCGAGGGAGTCGGCGGCGATGGAATCGGCGTCCGCCGATCGCAGGATCCAGGCACCGGCGACGGTGGCTCCCGGGACGTCCTCCACCGCCGCGACCTCGAACCCTCCCCAGCTGGCCCACCCCGCTTGGATCGATACCCGGCTGATCACCTGGTGGGAAGCGGGGACGATCCCCCAGCTCCCGCTCCCGTCGCCGAGGGTGAGCTGCGGCCGCAGCACGGTGAGCGACACGAACCCGACCACGAGAAGGACGAGCGCGGCCCCGATCCACAGCAGCACCCGTTCGACGGGGTGGCTCGGCGTCTCGGCCACGCGGGACTCCTCCCCTCCGGGAACGGCATGTCCTGGCTGCGGCGAGGATGGCAGCGCCCGACACGACATCGCAAACTGGCGGCAGGCGCATCTGACGAACCCCGGCGTCCCTCCGTCTCCGAGGAGCCCCTCGAGGCCCGCATCGGGGCCGTGGGTATGCTTCCCGCCATGCCCGAATCCGACCAACCTCGCACCGTGCGCCAGCTTCGACTCGTGGTCGAGACCGAGGACCTCGACAGCGCCATCGCCTTCTACCGCGACACCCTCGGCCTCAACGAGGAGTTGACGGTTGAGAGCGAGGGTGGCGCCAAGGTCATCGTGCTCGACGCCGGGAGGGCCACCATCGAGTTCGTCAACCCTGCCCAGAAGCGGCTCATCGACGGCATCGAGGCGGGCGGGACACCGAGCCCGAAGTACCGGGTCGCCTTCGAGGTGGAGGACACCTCAGGCCTCACCGAGGATCTGGTGAAGGCGGGAGCCACCCTGCTCGGGCCTCCCACGGTCACGCCCTGGCAATCGCTCAACTCG
>CAYUDA010000311.1:0-1993 GCA_964443425.1 uncultured Acidimicrobiaceae bacterium | reverse complement strand
TACGGATCGCTTCCTTGATCGCCTCGATCGCCTTGTCCCGCGGCAGGATCTCGGCGAGGGCGAAGAAGCAGGTCTGCAGCACGGTGTTGATGCGGCCGCCAAGGCCGGCGTCGGTCGCCACCTGGTCACCGTCGACGACGAAGAAACGGATCTTCTTGTCGATGAGCTGCTGCTGGGCGTTGCGGGGCAGGCGGTCCCACACCTCGTCGGGCCCGTAAGGGCTGTTGAGGAGGAAGATGGCGCCGGGACGGGCGGCGTCGAGGACGTTGATCTTCTCCATGAAGCCGAACTGGTGGCAGGCGACGAAGTTCGCCTTGTTGATGAGGTAGGCCGAGGCGATGGGCCGCGGTCCGAAGCGGAGATGGGAGACCGTCATCGCCCCCGACTTCTTCGAGTCGTACACGAAGTAGCCCTGGGCGTACTGGTCGGTGTAGCCGCCGATGATCTTCACCGTGTTCTTGTTGGCGCCGACAGTGCCGTCACTGCCGAGGCCGTAGAACACGGCGCTCACCACGTCTTCGGGATCGCTCCAATCTTCGGCTTCGACCGGCAGGCTGGTGTTGGTGACGTCATCGATGATGCCCACCGTGAAGTGCTTCTTCGGGCTCTCCTTGGCCAGTTCGGTGAACACGGCGAGGGCCATCGGCGGGGTGAACTCCTTCGACGACAGCCCATAGCGGCCGCCGATCACCACCGGCGGGGTGGGGCGTCCTTCGGCGAAGGCCGCCACCACGTCGAGGTAGAGAGGCTCGCCGAGCGACCCGGGCTCCTTGGTGCGGTCGAGCACGGCGACGGCCTTCGCCGTCTCCGGGATGGCGGCGACGAAGTCCGCCACCGAGAAGGGGCGGAACAGACGCACCGCCACCATGCCGACCTTCTCGCCCTTGGCGACGAGGTGGTCGACGGCCTCCCGGACGGCGCCGGCTCCGGAACCCATGAGCACCACGACTCGCTCGGCGTCGGGCGCCCCGTAGTAGTCGAAGAGGTGGTAGGCGCGTCCGGTGAGCTCGGCGAAGTGGTCCATCTGCTTCTGGACGATGGCGGGGACGGCCTCGTAGAAGGGGTTGCAGGCCTCACGGGCCTGGAAGAAGACGTCCGGGTTCTGGGCGGTCCCGCGCAACACCGGACGGTTCGGGTTGAGGGCACGGAGACGATGCTCCACCACCAGGTCGTCGTCGATCATGGCGCGAATGACGTCGTCGGCGATCGCCACGATCTTGCTCACTTCGTGCGAGGTGCGGAACCCGTCGAAGAAGTGGAGGAACGGAACCCGGCTGCGCAACGTCGAGGCATGGGCGACCAGGGCCAGGTCCTGCGCCTCCTGCACCGGGCCCGCCGACAGCATGGCGAACCCGGTAGGGCGGGCAGCCATCACGTCGCTGTGGTCGCCGAAGATGCTGAGGGCGTGGGTGGCCAGGGTCCGGGCGGCCACGTGGATCACCGTCGGTGAGAGTTCGCCGGCGATCTTGTACATGTTGGGGAGCATGAGCAGCAGGCCCTGTGAGGCGGTGAACGTGCTGGTCATCGCCCCGGCCTGGAGCGAGCCGTGGACGGCGCCGGCGGCGCCACCTTCGCTCTGCATCTCCACGACGTCGGGGATGGTTCCCCAGATGTTGGTGCGGCCGGCCTGGGACCAGGCATCGGCCAGCTCGCCCATGGGGGAGGCGGGGGTGATGGGGTAGATCGAACAGACTTCCGACAGCGCATGCGCGACCCGTGTCGCGGCTTCGTTGCCGTCGACGATGATGTGATTGTTGTCCAACGAAAACTCCAGGGTTGCCCAGTGAGCCCATCTTTCGCTCCATGTGCGATCGGCGGTAGGCCCAATGGTCCCGAGCGTGAGGGCCGGTTTCGCACCCGGAGGTGGGACCTGCTGGAGAGATGGCCCAGAACGGGGCCGTGACCTGGGGCGGTGGCGCCCCGAGGGGGTCGCGGTCTTCTGTCGTCCCCCCTGGGATCAGGGGGGACCGGGGAGGCGCCACCGAAGGTGGCG
>CAYUDA010000310.1:0-2012 GCA_964443425.1 uncultured Acidimicrobiaceae bacterium | reverse complement strand
GCGTGATCGGCCCGCAGAGCCTCCCGACAAACCCTTCCACGCCAAGGCGTGCGCGACGTTCGTCGGGTCGGGAAGGGCGCTTGGTGTCGTCCTCGCCCTCGAACTTGTGATTCGATATGTTTCCTTACAATGTCGCTTATGGTTTGTTACGTTTGAGTTGGGAACTCCTTCGGAATCCCGTATGCTTGCCGCAAATGAGGGACCGAACACGGCACCCGACGAACGCTGACGGCGGCCCCGGCGGCATCGATGGGTGTCGTCATTGCCACACCGCGGCCGGCGACCGACCGGGGACGTCCACCACCGGCCGTTTCACCGCCGGCCCCGTCTCGTTGAGGAGCAGTCATGGGTGAGCGAGGAGGAGGAGGTCCTCGGTTCCGGGTCGACGCTCCCGCCGATCGGGGCACGGTCGATCCGGCCGACCCGGCCGAGGGCCTCGCCCTTCGCATGGTCGGCATCGAGAAGTACTTCGGACTGGTGTGTGCCCTCAGGAGTATCGATTTCGAGGTGGGGCGAAACGAGATCGTCGGGCTCATCGGCGACAACGGGGCCGGCAAATCGACGATGGTCAAGATCCTCACCGGCGTGTTCCCTCCGACCCGCGGCACCCTCACCGTCGCCGGGCGCGCCGTCCACCTCCGTAGCTACAGCGTCAAGCAGGCTCACGCCCACGGCATCGAAACCGTCTACCAGGACAAGTCGCTCGGGGAGAAGCAGGTGCTGTGGCGCAACTTCTTCATCGGCCGCGAGATCACCGGCCGGTTCGGTTTCATCGACGTGAAGAAGGAGAAGGAGATCGCCCAGCAGATCATGGTGGAGACGATCGGGTTCCGCGGTCAGGGGATCACGGTCGACTCCCGGGTGAGCCAGCTCTCCGGCGGGGAGCGGCAGGGCGTCGCCATCGGGCGGGCGATGCACTTCGACGCCGAGCTCATCATCCTCGACGAGCCGACGGTGGCCCTCTCCCTCAAGGAGGTGCGCAAGGTCCTCAACTTCGTCCACAAGATCAAGGAGTCGGGTCGGGCGTCTGTCTACATCTCCCACGACATCCAGGACGTCTACGAGATCTCGGACCGCTTCGTGATCATGGACCGCGGCGAGATCGTCGCCAGCATCGCCAAGGCCGACATCACCCTGCGTGAGCTCAACGAGTTCATGCTCGAATACGCCCACGGTCTGCGGGACGAGGGGCGTTGATGACAAAGCGACCGGTCCTCACCCGACTTGCCAAGCTGGAGAGTCTCCCGATCGCGGCGGTGCTCCTCACCCTGTATCTCGTCTTCATGATCACCGCGCCCAACGTCTTCACCGGTCATCGAATCTACATGTCGTTCCTGCAGACGATCCCGCCGATGCTGGTGCTCGCACTCGGCCTCACGTTCGTCATCACCGCCGGCGAGATCGATCTCAGCTTCTCGGCCGTGGTGGCGTTCTCCGGGTTCGTGTTCTCCTGGTGGTACCGCACCGTCGGCGAGCCATGGTCCGCCCTCCTGCTGGCGATCCTCGCAGGGGCCCTGGTCGGCTACGTCAACGGCGTGCTCGTCGCCAAGATCGGGGTGCCGTCGATCATGGCCACCCTGGCGGCGCAGTTCTTCTGGGCCGGCCTCACCGTGTTGCTCGCCGGTGGCGCCTCGTGGAACATCAAGGGGATCCAGGACGAGGCGCTCCACGGCGTCTTCGTGGGTCGTCTCTTCGGTTCGGTCCCGGCCCAATCGCTGTGGGCGCTCGCCCTCACCGTGTTCTGCTGGTTCCTGCTCAACCGGCACCGATTCGGCGAGGAGATCATGTTCGTGGGTGACAACCCCAACGTCGCTCGGGTCATGGGCATCAACGTGGAGCGGACCAAGATCAAGCTCTTCACGATGAATGGGGCGATGGCCGGGTTCGCCGCCGTGCTGCTCACCACCGAGATGAACACGTTCTGGACCACCCAGGGCGAGGGCTACCTGCTCCCGGTGATGGCGGCCGTGTTCATCGGTGGAAGCTCGATCGCCGGCGGCGAGGGGTTCATC
>CAYUDA010000309.1:0-2014 GCA_964443425.1 uncultured Acidimicrobiaceae bacterium | reverse complement strand
GCGACGAAGATCGCCATCCGGTCGCACGTCTGCTGCACGTGATGCAGGAGGTGACTGGTGAGGAGGACGGCGCGTCCCTCGTCGCGGGCGAGACGGACGATCAATGCCTGCATCTCCATCACGCCCTCGGGATCGATCCCCATCATCGGCTCGTCGAGGATCACCACCAAGGGATCCTTGACGAGCGTGTCGGCGAGGCCGAGACGCTGCCGCATCCCTCGCGAGTAGCCGCCCACCGAACGGTCGGCCACGTCGCTCAGCCCGACCTCGGCGAGCAGGTCCTCGATCCGGCGCTCGGCCTCGTCGTTGGGAAGCTCGTTGAGGCGGGCCGTGTAGCGGAGGTTCTGGCGCCCGGTGAGCTCGTCGTAGAACCCGACGGTGTCGGGCAGGTAGCCGACCTGCCGCTTCACCGCCAACGGGTTGCGGGCCGGGTCGAGCCCGCAGACCCGGACGGTGCCGCTGTCGGGTTCACTGAGCCCGAGCAGCATCAGCACCGTGGTGGTCTTGCCGGCGCCATTCGGTCCGAGCAGACCGTAGACCTCCCCGGCCCCAATCGACAGGTCGATGCCGTCGACGGCGGTGGTCTGCTCGTATCGCTTGGTCAGCCCGTGGGTCTCCACCAACGGGCCGGTGTTGTCGATCGCCGTCATCGCTCACCTCCGCCCGAAACGGCGGAACACCAGCGCCAGCGCCGCAAGCGCCACGAGGATCAGGCCGACCCCGACGAGGCCCCACAGCGCCGACGTCTCGACGGTGGCCCGCAACTCGATGGAGTCGCCTGCTTCCGGCACGTTGGCGCCCATCGTGATGCGGTAGTCGCCGGCGATGGCATCACCCGACGGGGTGATGGTGGCGGTCACCGCGGCCGATCCCCCGGGCTCGATCTGGTCGATCGAGGAGGGAGAGTAGGTGACGTCCCATCCTTGCGGCGGGGTCGCCGTCAGCGACACGCCGGTCAGCGGCGCCGACCCCTGGTTGATGACGGCGAGCTGCACGTCGGTGGCCTTCCCCGCCTCGACGTCGGCGTTGAGCCGGTCGTCGAGCGTCGCCAAGACGAGGTCGAAGTTGCCGGTGATCTCCACCGAGAGGTCGGCGGAGGCGGTGTCGCCACCACCTGCGGCCTCCACCGTGATCGGGTACACCCCGGCGGCGGCCGAGTCGGGCGGATCCACCTCGACGGTGATCCGTTCGCTGCTCCCGGCGGCCACCGTCACCGTGGATGCCAGGCTCTGCCCGGAAGGTCGGGCCGTGACCTGCCAGCCGGTCGGGCCTTGGGCCTGGAGACCGAACTGGACCTCGTCGCCGGTGTCGTTGGCGAGGTCGAGCGAGAACGAGAACTGGGTATCGGCGGGGCCCTGGAGTGACGGGAACTCGGCGTTGAGGGAAACACCACCGCCGACGGCTTGCGCCACGACGAGGTCGACGTCGAGACGGTCGCTGGAGGATGGGCCCGTGGCGACCACGCTCATCTGGTAGTCGCCTTCGGCGGCATCGGGCGGGACGTTGACGTCGAGCTTGAGATCGTGGCTCAGTGCCTCGTCGAACAGGACACGGTCGATGACGTAGCCGCCGGCCCGGATCTGGGCGTCCCAGCCTTCCGGCACACCCACGACTTCGAGATCGACCTCGTCACCGGTGGGCGCCGTCACCTGCAACGGGAACGAGGCGGTGTCGCCCGGTTCGACGGCAACGCCGGTATACGGCGTCAACACCTGTACTGCGCTCGATGTCGTGGCCTCCTGTGCCAGAACAGGTGCGGCAACTCCGATGCTCACGACCACGGTCGTGAGCAGAGCCAGGCCGATCTTGGCTCGCCATCCATCCATGACTGTCTCCTTCTTCTCAACCGTCCTTCGACCCGGAGTCGCCTCCCCGAGCACGTGCCGGCAAGGGGGTGAGGGCACGTGGCCGGGCAGGGTGATGCGGGCATCGGAGTACGGAAGACGGCGCGCCACAGGTGCGGAGCGCTTCGTCCCCCTCGGCGCCTCGACGGCGTTCGTCACGCTTCTTCAGC
>CAYUDA010000308.1:0-2030 GCA_964443425.1 uncultured Acidimicrobiaceae bacterium | reverse complement strand
CCGAGCGGATCCTCTACTACACCGGACGCACCTACAAGATGGGTGAGGTCCATGAAGGCGCGGCCGTGATGGACTGGATGGAGCAGGAACAGGAGCGCGGCATCACCATCACCTCGGCCGCCACCACCTGCAGCTGGCTCGACCACACGATCAACATCATCGACACCCCGGGCCACGTCGACTTCACCGTCGAGGTGGAGCGATCGTTGCGGGTGCTCGACGGCGCCGTCGCCGTTTTCGACGCGGTCTCCGGCGTCGAGCCCCAATCCGAGACGGTATGGCGCCAAGCGGACAAGTACGGGGTGCCCCGGATCTGCTTCATCAACAAGATGGATCGGGTCGGGGCCGATTTTTCTGCAACGATGCAGGCGATCGTCGAGCGCCTCGGCGGCAACCCGGTGGCGCTGCAGATCCCGATGGGTGCCGAGTCCGATTTCGGCGGCGTCATCGACCTGGTCGACATGCGGGCCATCGTCTGGCACGACGAGGACGGCAAGCAGCGAGAGGTCATCGACATCCCCGAGGCGCACCGTGCCACGGCCGACGAGTGGCATCACAAGATGCTCGACGTGGTGGCCTCCGAGGACGAGGACCTGCTCGAGAAGTACCTCGCCGACCACGACCTCCCTCCCGAGGAGATTCGCCGCGTGATCAGGCGCGGCACCATCAACCGCGACTTCGTCCCGGTGTTGTGCGGGTCCGCCTTCAAGAACAAGGGGGTGCAACCGCTGCTCGACGCCGTCGTCTGGTACCTGCCGTCGCCCGCCGACCTGCCTCCGATGCAGGGATTCAACCCCGGCAAGGAGACGGAGCTGATCGAGCGTCCCCCCACCGACGAGGAGCCCTTCAGCGCCCTCGCCTTCAAGATCATGAGCGACGAGTACGTCGGCAAGCTCACCTACATCCGGGTCTACTCCGGCACTGTCTCCAAGGGCGACGCCGTCGTCAACACCACCAACGGCAAGAAGGAGCGCTTCGGCCGCCTGCTGCGGATGCACGCCGACAAGCAGGAGGACGTCGACGAGATCCGCACCGGCGACATCGTCGCCGCGGTCGGGCTCAAGCACACCAAGACCGGCGACACCCTGGCCGCCACCTCGGCCCCGGTCCAGCTCGAGTCGATGACGTTCCCCGAGCCGGTGATCGCGGTTGCCATCGAGCCCAAGACGAAGGGCGACCAGGACAAGCTGGGCACCGCCCTGAGCCGGCTCTCCGAAGAGGACCCCACCTTCCAGGTGCGCTCCGACGAGGACACCGGCCAGACGATCATCTCTGGGATGGGTGAGCTGCACCTCGAAGTGATCATCAGTCGCCTCACCCGTGAGTTCAAGGTCGAAGCCAACGTCGGTCGCCCCCAGGTGGCATACCGGGAGACGATCAAACGCGAGGTGAAGCGCGTCGACACCCGCCTCAAGCGCCAGACGGGCGGAGCCGGCATGTTCGCCCAGGTCGTCATCGACCTCGAGCCACTCGCACCGGGATCCGGCTTCCAGTTCGTCGACGCGGTGAAGGGCGGGCGGGTTCCCCGTGAGTTCATCCCCGCGGTCGAGAAGGGGATGCGCGACGCCCTCGACGGCGGCGTGCTCGCCGGCTACCCGCTGGTCGATCTGCGGGCCACCCTGGTCGACGGATCGAGCCACGCGGTCGATTCCTCCGAGATGGCCTTCCGCATCGCGGGGTCGATGGCGCTGCAGGACGCCGCCAAGCAGGCCGGCGTCAAGCTGCTGGAGCCGGTGATGGAGCTCGAGGTCGTCACCCCCGATGAGTACATGGGTGACGTCATCGGCGACCTCTCGTCGCGGCGTTCCAAGGTCGAGGCCATGGAACAGCGCGGCAAGGCCCGGGTGGTGCGGGCCCTCACCCCGCTGGCCGAGATGTTCGGCTACGCCACCGACCTGCGGTCGCGGACCCAGGGCCGGGCGACGTACACCATGCAGTTCCATTCGTATCAGGAAGTTCCGACCGCGGCCGCGCGGGAGATCGTGGCCAAGGTTCGAGGCGAGTAAGGAGATCGTTGGTATGGCCAAGGC
>CAYUDA010000307.1:0-2049 GCA_964443425.1 uncultured Acidimicrobiaceae bacterium | reverse complement strand
CATCGGCGGTAGCGTGGCGGCTGCCGAGCCGAGGAGCGGAATGCCGCAGCACATCGACGCCACGGGATGCCGGCCGTGACCGGGTCCCACGATCGCCACCTGTTCGTGATCCACGGCGGCACCGGGGATCTCGCCCGCCGCAAGCTGTTGCCGTCGCTGTACCGCATCATCACCGAGGCCGGCACGCCCTGCGGATGCGCCGCCCTGCTCGGAGTGGGCTCCACCCCGCTCGACGATGCCGCCTATCGCGACTGGGCCCGCGAGGCGCTCCAGGCGAGCGGGATCCTCGACCCTGATCTCGCCGCCTGGTGCGACCACACCGTCTTCTACCAGCAGATCCCCCGCGGCGCCGACGACCTCGGGGCCCTCGCCGAGCGCATCGTCGAGATCGAGACGGCCCTCGACCTCCCCGGGAATCGGGTGTTCCACCTCGCCCTGCCCCCGGTGGCGCTGTCAGGCATCGTCACCGCGCTCGGGGCGGCGGGCCTCAACACCAGCCCGGGCTGGACCCGCCTCATCGTGGAAAAGCCGTTCGGGCAGGACCTGGCATCGGCCCTCGAGCTCAACGACCTGCTCCATCGCCACTACACCGAACAGCAGATCTATCGCATCGACCACTATCTGGGGAAGGAGACGGTGCAGAACCTGCTGGCGTTCCGCTTCGCCAACCCGCTCTTCGAGTGGAGCTGGAACCGGGACCGCATCTCCGCCGTCGAGATCACGGTGGCCGAGGATCTCGGCATCGGCGCCCGGGCCGGCTACTACGACCACACCGGGGCGGTGCGGGACATGGTGCAGAACCACCTGACCCAACTCGTGACCCTGGTGGCGATGGAAGCCCCGACCTCGTTCGCCGCCGACGCCGTTCGCACCGAGAAGGTCCAGGTCCTCGAAGCGGTGCGCGCCATCGACCTGTCCGAGGTGGTGCTCGGCCAGTACGGCGCCGGCGACGTCGCCGGGATGCCTGCCCCGGCCTACACCGAGGAGCCGGGCGTCGCCGCCGATTCGCGCACCGCCACCTTCGTTGGTCTCCGGCTCTGGATCGACACCTGGCGCTGGGCCGGGGTGCCCTTCTACCTCCGGACCGGCAAACGCCTCCCCCGCAAGACCACCCAGATCGCCATCACCTTCCACCAGCCGCCGGTGTGTCTCTTCCACGGCATCGCCGACGAATGCAAGGCCCACCGCAACGTGGTGCTGCTCATCCTCCAACCCGATGAGGGATTCGAGGTGCGCTTCGACGTCAAGGCGCCCGGCGAGGCGCTCCAACTCGACTCGTGGCCACTTCGCTTCGGCTACGGGGAGGCGTTCGAGAGCCTCCCCGACGCCTACCAGACACTGCTGCTCGACGTCATGGAAGGCGACCAGACGCTCTTCGTGCGGGCCGACGAGGTGGAGGCATCGTGGCGTCTCTACTCCCCGATCCTTGAGGCGGAGCTGCCGGTCCACTCCTACCCGTCCGGCTCCTGGGGCCCCGACATCACCGACGAGGTCCTCGGCCGTTGCGAGGACGAGGAATGGACGATGCGTGGCTGACGACCCGGCGGGGTCTCGGCCCGGCGCCGCCGATCAGGCGCAACCGCTCAGGCGTCGACGGTGTGGTCCTCGGTCTCGAGCACGGTGAGGTCGACCGTGATGGAAGGGTCGGCGACGGTGACCGCCGCGTTGGCGCCGAGACCCCGGAAGACGGCGACGCCGCTGGGGAGGCCCGCCGAGTGGCTCTGGTAGCGGGACTGCCCGGGAGGCAGAACGTTCGGTACCGGAAGGGAGCGGAGTCGCTCGTCGTCCCGCTCAGGGGTGACGATCCGGCCTTCCACGTGGGACGTCTTCACACTGGCCCAAGGCGGCCATCTCCGCCGCTTCACTCTCGCGGTTCCCACCGTCTCCTCCTCCGTGTGCCCACGCCCCTCGACGCACCGGCCGGGGGCGGAATCCGCCCCGGCGAAGGCCCCGCAGGCCTGCGCCCTCCAGCATAGCCGGGAGGCCGGTTGCGCCCCCGATCGAACTCAGGGCGTCGTCGAGATCGGCTCGTCGGCGACCACGAAGTGC
>CAYUDA010000306.1:0-2062 GCA_964443425.1 uncultured Acidimicrobiaceae bacterium | reverse complement strand
TGCGGTCCCCCAACCGCGACCCCCCTCAGCTCACTACGTTCGCCGGTCCCCCCTGATCCCAGGGGGGACGACAGACGCGAGACCCTTCCCCGGAAGCGTCGGGACACGGACACTTCTAGGCTGAGAGGAGGTGCCGGCGACGAGTGGGAGGCAGCCTTGAGTGACCGAGGCGACCAACAGGACGCATCATCGTTGGGGAACGTCCAGGACGTCGCCAAGCTGTCGGTCGACGAACTCCGCAGCCGCCTCCAGGCCTCCCCGGACGGTCTCAGCGGCGCCGAGGCGCAGCGTCGCCTCGACACGGTCGGCCCCAACGAGCTGCCCGAGGAGAAGCAGAACCCGGTCCTCAAGTTCCTCTCCTACTTCTGGGGCCCGATCCCCTGGATGATCGAGGTGGCCGCCATCCTGTCGGCGGGCATCGGACGCTGGGAGGACTTCGGCATCATCACGGCCTTGCTGCTGGCGAACGCCGGGGTGGGGTTCTGGGAGGAGTACCGGGCGGAGGACGCCATCGCGGCGCTGAAGGCGAGCCTGGCGCTCGAGGCCCGAGCCAAGCGGGACGGTGCCTGGACGTCGGTACCGGCCCGGGAGCTGGTGCCGGGTGACCTGGTGCGGATCCGGGCCGGCGACATCGTCCCCGCCGACGTCGAGTTCGTCGACGGTGACCCCGTCGAGGTGGACCAGTCGGCGCTGACCGGCGAGTCGTTGCCGGTGCAGCGCGAGGCGGGCCAGCAGCTCTACTCGGGTTCGATCGTGCGCCGCGGCGAGTTGGAGGCCCTGGTGTATTCCACCGGGGCGGACACCTACTTCGGGAAGACGGCCCGCCTGGTGGAGGGCCCAGAGGCGCCGAGCCATTTCCAGCAGGCGGTGCTCAAGATCGGCGACTACCTGATCGTGCTGGCGGTCGCCCTGGTGGCGGTGATCCTCACCGTGGCGCTGTTCCGCGGCGACGGGGTGGCGACCACCGTTCAGTTCGCGCTGGTGCTGACGGTGGCGGCGATCCCGGTGGCGATGCCGACGGTGCTGTCGGTGACGATGGCGGTCGGTTCCCACCTGCTCGCCAAACGCCGCGCCATCGTGAGCCGCCTCGCCTCGATCGAGGAGCTGGCCGGCATGGACGTGCTCTGCTCGGACAAGACGGGCACGATCACCCAGAACGCCCTCACCCTGGGAGACCCTTTCGCCATCGGCGACACACCGGTGGACGACGTGTTGCTGAGCGCAGCGCTGGCGTCACGGGCCGAGAACAAGGACCCGATCGATCAGGCGGTGCTCGGCGGGGTGGAGCCGGGCCGGATCGACGGCTACACGGTCACGCATTTCCGGCCCTTCGACCCGGTGATCAAACGCACCGAGGCGGAGGTGAACGGCCCGGACGGCGAGAGCTTCCTGGTGAGCAAGGGGGCGCCGCAGGTCATCATGGCGCTGGTCCCCGACGCCGCCACCCTGGGGGATCAGGTGCAGCAGGCGATCGACGGGTTCGCCACCCGCGGCTACCGGGCGTTGGGGGTGGCTCGCACCGACGGCGACGGGACCTGGCACCTGCTCGGCATCCTGTCGCTCTTCGACCCGCCCCGGGAGGATTCGAAGGAGACGATCGAGGCGGCCCGTGACATGGGGATCGAGGTCAAGATGGTCACCGGTGATCAGGTGGCGATCGCCCAGGAGACCGCCACCCAGCTCGACATGGGCAGCTCGATCCTCGACGCCGGGCTCTTCGCCACGGCCGAGCATCACGAGGGCGCAGGCCTCGACGACGTCATCGAGCACGCCGACGGGTTCGCTCAGGTGTTCCCGGAGCACAAGTACCACATCGTCGACGTGCTGCAGCACCACGGCCACATCGTCGGCATGACCGGCGACGGCGTGAACGACGCCCCGGCGCTGAAGAAGGCCGACGCCGGGATCGCGGTGTCGGGGGCGACCGACGCCGCCCGCTCCGCCGCCGACATCGTCCTGCTGACCCCGGGCCTGTCGGTGATCATCGACGCCGTCAAAGAGAGCCGCAAGATCTTCCAGCGGATGAACAGCTACGCCATCTACCGGATCGCCGAGACGATCC
>CAYUDA010000305.1:0-2095 GCA_964443425.1 uncultured Acidimicrobiaceae bacterium | reverse complement strand
TCGACCCGGCCGACCGGCGCTTCCGCTACCCGTTCACCAACTGCACCGACTGCGGGCCCCGCTTCACCATCATCCGCGACGTCCCCTACGACCGGCCGTTCACCACCATGGCCGGCTTCGCGATGTGCGACCGGTGCCGGGCCGAGTACGAGGACCCGACCGACCGCCGCTTCCACGCCCAGCCCAACGCCTGTCCCGACTGCGGACCCCGCCTCTGGCTGGAGCGGGACGGCACGCAGGTACCCGGCGATCCGGTGGTGGAGGCGCGGGCGCTGCTCGACGGCGGCGCCGTCGTCGCCGTCAAGGGCCTCGGCGGCTTCCACCTGGCGGCAGCGGCAGACGACGACGGGGCGCTGCGCACCCTGCGGGAACGCAAGGGCCGGGTCGACAAGCCGTTCGCGGTCATGGTGGCCAACCTGGCCGCGGCCCGCACCGTGGCGGTGGTCGACGCCTCCGAGGCGGCGCTGCTCGAGGGTCGGGAGCGGCCCGTCGTGCTGCTCCGCAAGCGGCCGGGCTCGCCCCTCTCGGACCTGGTCGCTCCCGGCAACGACTACGTCGGCGTCATCCTCCCCTACACCCCGCTCCACCACCTGCTCCTGGCGGGCGGGCCACCGCTGGTGATGACCTCGGGGAACCTCTCGGAGGAACCCATCGCCATCGACAACGACGAGGCACGGCGCCGCCTCGGCGGGCTCGCCGACGCCTTCCTGCTCCACGACCGTCCCATCCACGTCGCCTGCGACGACTCGGTGGTGCGCCACTTCGCCGGGAGGGAGCTGCCGGTGCGGCGCTCCCGCGGCTACGCCCCCTTCCCGGTGCCGCTCCCCATCGAGGTGCCGCCGACGCTGGCGGTCGGCGGTGAGCTGAAGGCGACGTTCTGCCTCGCCGCCGGCAGGCACGCCTTCATGAGCCAGCACATCGGCGACATGGAGAACCTGGAGACGCTCGCCGCCTTCGAACGTGCCGTCGAGCATTTCCGGGCGCTCTTCCGCATTGAACCCGAGGTGTTCGTCTCGGACCGCCACCCCGGCTACCTCTCCACCCGCTGGGCCGAGCAGCACCGGGGGGACCGCCGCTGGGTGCAGGTCCAGCACCATCACGCCCACATCGCCTCGGCGATGGCCGAGAACGGCGTCGACGAGCCGGTGATCGGCTTCGCCTTCGACGGGACCGGCTACGGCGACGACGGCGCCATCTGGGGTGGTGAGATCCTTCTCGGCGGGTTCGACGGCTACCAGCGGGCCGGCCACCTCGGGTACGTGCCGCTCCCCGGCGGCGATGCCGCCATCCGCCGGCCCTACCGCACCGCCCTGGCATACCTGTGGGCGGCGGGCGCATCGTGGGACGAGGCGCTGCCGGCGGTGGCCGCCTGCCCTCCCGAGGAGCGCCGGGTGCTGCGACGACAACTGGAACGGGCCGTCAACACGGTGCCCACCTCCAGTGCCGGGCGGCTCTTCGACGCGGTGGCGTCGCTGGCCGGCGTCCGCCACACCGTCACCTACGAGGCGCAGGCGGCGATGGAGCTGGAGGCCCTCGACGACGGCGCCGGCGACCGTTACCCGCTGGCGATGGCGGAGGACGGGACGATCGACCCCGGGCCGCTCATCCGGGCGGTGGCGGCCGATGTCACGGCAGGTGTCGGCAAGGCGACGGTTGCGGGCCGTTTCCACGAGAGCATGGCGCGGCTGCTAGTAGAATCCGCCCAGCAGATACGGAATCGAACCGGTCTCGACACCGTGGCCCTGAGCGGAGGGGTCTTCCAGAACGTCCGGCTTCTCGGAAGGGCCAGCGAACTCCTTCGAGATTCCGGGTTCCGGGTCCTCACGCATCGGCTTGTTCCCCCCAACGACGGGGGCCTGGCGCTGGGGCAGGTGGCGGCAGCGGCCGGCATGGACAGAGGAGTGTGATCGCCCGATGTGTCTCGGCGTTCCCGGCAAGGTGACCGAGGTCTACGACCGGCAGGGCACCCCGATGGCGAAAGTCGACTTCGGCGGCATCACCAAGGAGGTGTGCGTCGCCTACGTGCCCGACATCGTGGTTGGTGAGTACGCCATCGTCCACGTCGGGTTCGCCATCACCAAGCTCGACGAGAAGT
>CAYUDA010000304.1:0-2097 GCA_964443425.1 uncultured Acidimicrobiaceae bacterium | reverse complement strand
GTCCTACGCCCTCTTCCCCCACATGACCGTCGCCGGCAACATCGGCTTCGGCCTCGAGATGACCGGCGTCTCCTCGTCCGAGCGGGCCGCACGGGTCGCCGAAGCGATCGACCTGGTCCGCCTCACCGGCATGGGGGACCGCAAACCGAAGCAGCTCTCCGGCGGCCAGCAGCAACGGGTGGCCCTCGCCCGCGCCCTCGTCAACCGCCCCAAGGTGCTCCTCCTCGACGAGCCGCTCGGCGCCCTCGACCTCAAGCTGCGCCAGGCGATGCAGCTCGAACTGAAGGACCTCCAGCAGCGGGTCGGCATCACCTTCGTCTACGTCACCCACGACCAGGAGGAAGCCCTCACCATGTCCGACCGGATCGGGGTGATGCACGACGGCCGGCTCCTCCAGGTCGGCATGTCCGAGGAGATCTACGAACGGCCCGCCAACCGCTTCGTCGCCGACTTCATCGGCGAGACCAACTTCATCGACGGCGTCGTCGCCGAAGGCGGCGTCGTCCAACTCCCCGACGGCACCCTGGTGAAGGCCGTCACCCACGACCCGCCCGGAACCGCCATCACCCTCACCCTCCGTCCCGAGAAGCTCCACCTCCACTCCAGCGAGCACGACGCCGACCCGGCCATGAACCACCTCACCGGCACCGTCGCCCGCCGCCTCTACTACGGCGACTCCCTCTACTACGAGATCGACTTCGGGTTCGCCGTCGTCGACGCCAAGGTGGAGAACATCCCGAGCCTGACCCGCTTCGCCGAAGGCGACACCGTCCTCGCCGCCTTCGGACCCCGATCGGCGGAGGCGCTGACGGAATGAGGGTCCGGCGCTCCTCCGTCGCCGTCCGAGACGAAGCCGTCACGCCCGAACTGGAAGCCGCAGCCGAGCGGGCCGATCGCCGCCGCGGCCTCCTCCTCGCCCTCCCCTCCTACGTCTACCTGATCGTCCTGTTCGCCATCCCGCTCGTCATCGTCCTCGTCTTCTCCTTCGCCAGCCGCTCCAGCACCGGCAAGCCGCAACTCGAGAACTGGAACCTCGAGTCCTACCGGCGCCTCGCCGAGCCGCTGGTGAGCACCATCGCCACCCGCAGCGTATGGCTCGCCTTCCTCAACACGGTGCTGTGCCTGCTCGTCGCCTACCCCTTCGCCTACTACATCGCCACCCGCCGCCCCTCCTCCCGCAACCTGATGCTGGTGCTGGTGCTCATCCCGTTCTGGTCGAACTTCCTGGTGCGCACCTACGCCTGGCGGGTGCTGCTCGACTCCGACGGCCTCATCACCCGCGTCGGAGAAGCCACCGGGCTGTGGGGCAAGATGCTCTTCACCGAACCGGCGGTGTTCCTCGGCCTCGTCTACGGCTACCTGCCGTTCATGGTGCTGCCGCTCTACGCCTCCATCGAGCGGGTCGACTGGAGCCTGGTGGAGGCGGCGCGCGACCTGTACGCCTCCGGCTGGACCGCCTTCCGCCGCGTCACGCTGCCGCTCACCCGGCCCGGGATCATCGCCGGGTCGATCCTGGTGTTCGTGCCGTCGCTCGGCGCCTACGTCACCCCCGACATCCTCGGTGGCGCCAAGACGACGCTGCTCGGCAACTACATCGTCACCCAGTTCGGCAGCGCCCGGAACTGGCCGTTCGGGGCGTCGCTGTCGTTCGTGATCCTGGCGGTGATGCTCGTCGCCACCGTCATCTACTTCCGCACCGGGGGGAAGACGCTGTGACCACCCGGGAAGGCACCTCCACCTCGAACCGGGTCGAGCGGGTACTGGCCTTCAACGGGTGGGCGATCTACCTGTTCCTCTACGCCCCCATCCTGGTGCTGGTGTTCTACTCGTTCAGCGCCAGCCCCAGCGTCGGGGTGTGGGGAGGGGGAAGCCTGCGCTGGTACCGCACCATGCTCGACAACCAGCCGCTCATGTCGGCACTGCGCAACTCGGTGACCGTCGCCGTGGTGTCGACCGCCGTCTCCACCGTGCTCGGCACCGCCGCCGCCCTCGCCCTCGAGCGCTACCGCCGCTGGTTGGGACGGGGCGCCTTCGACGCCCTGCTCTACCTGCCGGTCATCATCCCCGACGTCACCATGGCGGTGATGCTGCTCATGT
>CAYUDA010000303.1:0-2101 GCA_964443425.1 uncultured Acidimicrobiaceae bacterium | reverse complement strand
TGTTCGGGCAGCTCGCCGGCGCCGGGGCGATTCCCGAGGCCTACGCAGTGGGCCGCGGTGTCGGTTTCGTCGTGTTGTTCGTCGGCTGCGCGCTGGTGATCTTCGGTGGAGCCATGGGGCTCATCGGGACCAGCGAGGAGTAGTCGCGCCGGGGCTCGGAAGGCCGCCAGGCTCGACACCGGGAATCGTTCTGGGTTCCCCGTCGTGAGCCGCGGATCCGACCTTCAGGTCATGCACCCCCTCGCCGAGGGATTCCGCCTCGAAGGCGGCCCCGGCGACGGGGTGCTGCTCTTCCACGGCTGGACCGGATCGCCGGCCCAGATGCGCCCGCTCGGGCACCGCCTTCAGCAGGCGCGCTTCACCGTCGTTTGTCCGCGCCTCACCGGCCACGGCACCCGGATCGACGACCTGATCGGCGTCGGCTGGCGAGCGTGGGTCCGTGACGCCGCCTCCGCCGCCCAGGACTTCTGCGACGAGGGGAGACGGCTCCACCTCGCCGGCCTGTCCATGGGCGGGGCGCTCTCGCTGCTGCTGGCCGCGGTGTTCGACGCCGCCTCGGTGACGGCCGTCAACGCCCCGATGGCGGTGTGGGATCGGCGGGCCCGCTTCGCCCGTCTGGCACGTGGGAGCCGCCGGATCCGCCCCGACACCGAACCGCAGGTGGTGCTGCCCCCGGATATGGAGGTCTACCGGCAGGACTATCAGGGCACGCCGGAGGGGAGCGCCGCCGAGCTGCTGGCGCTGGTCCGCATCACCCGCACCGCCCTTCGCCGTGTCACCTGTCCGGCCCTCGTCGTCCAGTCCCGCCTCGACGAGACGGTCCGTCCCGAGAGCGTCGGGATCATCCGCGACCGCATCGATTCCCTTGACGTGAGCGTGCTCCGGCTCGAACATTCTGCCCATGTCGCGGTGCTGGACCGGGACCTCGACGTCCTTGCAGGGGAGATCGTTCGGCACCTGCGAAGGGCCATTCGCCTCATGTCCAGCCCGGAACTCGACCTCTACCATCCGACAACGGAGCGCTAGCCGTCAGGAGGAAATGTGGCTGACAGCACCCAGGCGATCGAGAATCTCATGTCCGAGGAGCGACTGTTCCCTCCCTCGGAGCAGTTCGCGGCGCAAGCCAACGCCGGCCCCGAAATATACGAGAAGGCCGAGGAAGACTGGCTCGGCTTCTGGAAGGAGCAGGCGCTCAGCCGCATCACCTGGTTCAAAGAGCCGACCCAGGTGCTCGACGACTCGAACCCGCCGTTCTTCAAGTGGTTCGCCGACGGGGAGCTCAACCTCTCCTACAACTGCCTCGATCGGCACCTCGACACCATCGGTGACAAGGTCGCCTACCACTGGGTTGGTGAGCCCGGCGACACTCGTGACCTCACCTATCGCGGCCTCTACGAGGAGGTCACCAAGTTCGCCAACGCCCTCAAGTCGCTCGGCGTGCATCGGGGTGACCGGGTGGCGGTCTACCTCGGCATGATCCCGGAGCTGCCGGTGGCGATGCTGGCCTGTGCCCGCATCGGCGCCATCCACTCCGTCGTGTTCGGCGGGTTCTCCTCGGATTCCCTGGCGGACCGCATCAACGACGCCGAGGCCAAGGTGCTCATCACCGCCGACGGCTCGTGGCGGCGTGGCACGGTGGTCTCCCTCAAAGGCGCCGCCGACATCGCCCTGGAACGGACCCACTCGATCGAGAAGGTCATCGTCGTCAAGCGCACCGAGAACGAGATCGAGATGCAGGTCGGGCGTGACATCTGGTACCACGACGTCATGGCCGACCAGTCGACCGACTGTGATCCCGAGGTGATGAATGCCGAGGACCTCCTCTACATCCTGTACACCTCCGGCACCACGGGGAAGCCGAAGGGCATCGTGCACACCCAGGGCGGCTACCTCACGGAGGTGATGGCCACCCACTCGTTGGTGTTCGACCTCAAGCCCGACGACGTGTTCTGGTGCGGCGCCGACATCGGCTGGGTCACCGGGCACTCCTACATCGTCTACGGGCCGCTCGCCAACGGGGCGACTCAGGTGATGTACGAAGGGGCCCCCAACTTCCCCGGCAACGACCGGCTGTGGCAGATCATCGACGACTACAAGGTGA
>CAYUDA010000302.1:0-2120 GCA_964443425.1 uncultured Acidimicrobiaceae bacterium | reverse complement strand
GCGATCGTCGCCGTCAACGTCGTCATCTTCGGCGGCATCGACGGGGGCTACGAGGCGACCCCGGCACAGGTGTTCCGTGAGAACACCGTGGTCGGGATCCTCATGGTGGCGGTATTCGTCGCCGGCCCGGTTGTCGGTGTGGTGACGGCGCGGAGACGCCGCGCCCGACGCCAGCTCGCGGGCGATCGCTGAGGCGATCGGCCCCGTCGCGGGGTGGAATCACACCCCGGTGTTTCCCCAGGTGAGGGCTCCTTGACACGGGCGGTACGTTGACGATGGATGGGCCGATCGAGCGAAGGGAGGGAGGGATGCCCTGGGTGTGGAGCGACGAGCTGGCCGACTGCCTGGAGGGTCTCGGTGACGTGGTGGAACCGGCGCGGATCTGGCATTGGCGGTCGGCTCCGACGGCGTACGCGGTCCCGGCCGGAGGGGATCTGGCCGGGTTCGCCAAGGACCTGCTGGGCGTGGGGGAGCGGCCGGCGGGAGACCCGGCTCATACGACGAGGGGAGCGGGAGGGGAGTCCGGTCCGTCGCCGGCGGAATCGTCGTAGTGAATCGGCCCCTCCGATCGCCGCGCAGATTGACCGCACGTACGGACCATGCCAGCATATGGGTGGTCTATCCGGCAGCGCACTGCCACGAGGGGAGGAGCGGTGCGAAGCGTCACGGCACGACCCGGAGCAGCGGATCCGTCCTCGCGCTATGGACGGCGATCCGACCCGATCCTGATCGTGGTGTTCCTCATCACCTGCGGCTCTCTCTTCAGTAGCTGCTCGGACCCAGACGCCGGGAGCGTTCCGACCACCTCCCGCCCACCACCATGGGAAGAGGAATCCGGCCCCGTCGAGTCGACCACGGCGACCTGGTCTGCAGAGCAACGGATCGCGATGGCCGATGGTGTGGTCAGCTTCGGGGAGTATCAAGAAGCGACACGCCGCTACTACGCCTGCGACACGGCTCATGGGGAGGCGACCACCGCGATGACGCCTCACGGACTCAGCTACCGCTACGAATCGACTCCCGGTCTCTACCGCTCGGGCGCCGAGGCGGACTGCTACGAGCGAGAACTGAGAGGAATCGACATGCTCTGGCAGCTCGCCCAGAACGCCGAGGAGGACTGGGATGTCCTCGCGTCGTGCCTCACCGCCCGCGGATTCGACGTTCCCGAGAACGGATTCGAGATGGTGCGGGAGTTCCACGATCTCGGCATCAATCAGAAGACATGTCGAGGGTCCCCGCCCTAGGAATGCCGCCGCCGGTGGGGGAGGGGAGCGGCACCCTCAGATCGTGACGATGACCTTGCCCCGGGGGTGGCCTTCTCCGACGTGGACGAGGGCGGCGCCGGTCTCGGCGAGCGGGAAGGTCCGGTCGACCACCGGGGTCACCTTGCCCGCTTCGACCAGCCCTTTGAGGGCGAGCAGGTCGGCGGTCTTCACCGTCGACACGAAGGGGCGGATCTTCTGGCGCACGAACAGTGACCCCACCAGCTCCTTGACGCTGGAGGCGGCGGCGCCGAGGACACGCCCGCCGCGACCGCCGGCGTTCGGGATGAGGATCCCGGTCGGGCTCAGCACCTGGCGCATCCGTGCCACGGGGGCGTTGCCGACGTTGTCGAGGATCACGTCGTAGCGGGTGTCGCCTGTGGTGACGTCCTCGGTGGTGTAGTCGATCACGTGGTCGGCACCGAGCGATCGCACCAGGTCGAGGTTGCCGGCGCTGCACACTCCGGTGACCTCCGCCCCGAGCGCCTTGGCGATCTGCACCGCGTAGGTGCCGACCCCGCCCGAGGCGCCGTTGACGAGCACCTTCTGACCCGGCTTCACCTTGGCCTTGTCCCGCAGTGCCTGGAGGGCGGTCAGGCCGGAGATGGCGAGACCTGCAGCCTGCACGAAGCCGAGGTTGGCGGGCTTGGGGGCAAGCGCCTTCTCCTTCACCACGGTGTACTCGGCGCAGGCGGCCCGGGCCGATCCGAACACCTCGTCGCCGGGCTGGAACCGGGTCACGTCCTTGCCAACTGCTTCCACGGTACCGGCCAGGTCCCACCCGGGAATCCCATTCCGGGGTTTCCGCAGCCCGAAGGCGAGTCGCATCACGTACGGGGTGCCTGCCATCAGGTACCA
>CAYUDA010000301.1:0-2149 GCA_964443425.1 uncultured Acidimicrobiaceae bacterium | reverse complement strand
ACATCCTCGAGCCGACCCCGAAGACGGTCGACTCGCTGATGCGCCTCGACCTCCCCGCCGGGGTGGAAGTGGAGATCAAGAC
Source organism: uncultured Acidimicrobiaceae bacterium (assembly GCA_964443425.1). Lineage (GTDB taxonomy): Bacteria > Actinomycetota > Acidimicrobiia > Spongiisociales > UBA5794 > CAYQEC01. The sequence goes on along the minus strand of CAYUDA010000301.1, from coordinate 2,067 downwards.
GTGAAGACGATCCTTGGCGAGAAGTTGGGCATGACCCAGATCTTCGACGACGAGTCGCGGGCGATCCCGGTGACCGTCATCAAGGCAGGTCCTGTTCACGTCACGCAGATCAAGCACCCCGAGACGGACGGGTACGCCGCGGTGCAGATCGCCTTCAAGGAGCTGGCGTCGCGCCACGTCACCCGCGCCACCGCCGGTCATTTCGCCCGCTCCGGGGTCGCTCCCACCAAGCACCTCCTCGAGGTGCGGGTCGACGACCCGTCCCAGTTCGAGATCGGGCAGGAGATCACGATCGCCGAGCTGTTCCGGGAGGGCCAGAAGGCCGACGTCACCGGGGTGTCCCGGGGCAAGGGCTTCGCCGGCGTGATGAAGCGCCACAACTTCAAGGGCCAGGGAGCGTCCCACGGCGCCCACAAGGTGCACCGTGCGCCGGGGTCGATCGGCGCCTGTGCCACCCCGGCCCGGGTGTTCAAGGGCAAGCGTCTCCCCGGCCGCATGGGCGGGGAGCAGCGCACCGTGCTCAGCCTCGACATCGTCAAGATGGACGCCGAGCGGCACCTCCTCATGCTGCGCGGCGCGGTACCGGGAGCCAAAGGCACCTTGGTAGCGATCAGAGAGGCGGTGAAGGACCGTGGCTGACAAGCTGCTCGCCGAGCTCTACACGGCAGACGGGACCCGCACCGGGGAGGTCGAGCTGTCGCCCGACATCTTCGGCATCGAGCCGAACGTGGCCGTGATGCACCAGGTGGTCACCGCCCAGCTCGCCGCGGCCCGTTCCGGGACGGCCTCGACCAAGACCCGCGGCGAGGTCCGCGGTGGCGGCCGCAAGCCGTGGCGCCAGAAGGGCCTGGGACGGGCTCGCCAGGGATCGATCCGTTCCCCGCAGTGGATCGGGGGCGGCGTCGCCCACGGCCCCAAGCCGCGCAGCTACGCCCAGCGGACCAACAAGAAGATGAAGCGCCTCGCGCTGCGCAGCGCCCTCTCCACCCGGGCCGCCGACGGTCAGATCAAGGTCGTCGAGTCCTTCGAGGACTGGGAGACGCCGAAGACCAAGAACGCCGTCGCCCTGCTCGACGCCGTGGGGGCGACCGGCAAGGTGCTGCTGCTCGCCGAGGATCACGAGAAGGTGGCGATCACCTCCTTCCGCAACATCGAGAGGGTCATCGCGAGCAGCCTCGGCCAGGCCAACACCTACGACGTGTTGTGGGCAGACACGGTGGTGATGAGTCGCGGCACCCTCGAGCTGGGCCAGTCGGCCCCGCGGGGGACCCAGGCCCACGCCGCCGGCGCCGCCGGTGACGAGACCGGAGACGGCGAGACCGGAGACGGGGAGGACGCATCGTGAAGAAGGACCCCCGCGACGTGGTGCTGGCCCCGGTGGTGTCGGAGAAGTCCTACGACCTCATCCAGGAGGCCAACACCTACACCTTCAGGGTGGACCCCCGCTCCAACAAGACCGAGATCAAGCAGGCCGTGCAGAAGATCTTCGACGTGCGGGTGGTGTCGGTGAACACCATGAACCGCGCCGGGAAGCAGAAGCGCACCGGCTGGGTCGTGGGGAGGCGCCGCAACACCAAGCGGGCGCTGGTGAAGCTCGCCGTCGGCGATTCCATCGACATCTTCGAGGTTTGAAACCATGGGCGTGAAGAAACTGAAGCCGACATCGCCGGGCCGCCGGTTCCAGACCGTCTCCGATTTCGAGACGGTGACGACCTCCAAGCCGGAGAAGAGCCTGCTGGGCAAGCAGAAGCGCTCCTCGGGCCGCAACACCCACGGGAGAATCACGTCGCGCCATCGAGGTGGTGGCCACAAGCGCCGCTACCGGATCGTCGACTTCCGTCGCAACAAGGACGGGATTCCGGCCAAGGTCGCTTCGGTGGAGTACGACCCGAACCGCAACGCCCGCATCGCCCTGCTCCACTATGCCGACGGCGAGAAGCGCTACATCCTCGCCCCGGTGGGAGTGACGGTGGGCGACCGCCTCGAGTCCGGCTCCGGCGCCGACATCCGTTCCGGCAACGCCCTGCCGCTGCGCAACATCCCCACCGGCACCGTGGTGCACGCGGT
>CAYUDA010000300.1:0-2155 GCA_964443425.1 uncultured Acidimicrobiaceae bacterium | reverse complement strand
CTCTCGTTCTTCCTGTTCATCCACCTCCCGAGATACCTGACCGACCTCGGGGCCGACGAGGTGCAGGTCGGCATCATCGTCGGGGTCACCGCCATCGCCTCGATCGCGGTGCGGCCCTTCATCGGACCCATCCTCGACACCGGCGGCCGCCGCCCCGTCATCCTCTTCGGAGGATTGCTCAACACGGTGGCGGTAGCCCTCTACCTCACCGTCACCTCGCTCGGGCCGTGGCTGTATGCGGTGCGGATCCTCCACGGCATCGCCGAGGCCACCATGTTCACGGCGCTGTTCACCTACGGCGCCGACATCGTCCCCGCCACCCGGCGGACCGAGGGCCTGGCGCTGTTCGGGGTGTCCGGTCTGCTCCCCATCGCGGTCGGCGGCGTCATCGGCGACCTGGTGCTGCACTGGGCCACCTTCCACGCTCTCTTCCTCACCGCGGCCGGGTTCGGCCTGGCGGCGCTCGCCATGGCGCTCAGCCTGCCCGAGCCGAGCCACGACCTCGAGTCGGGAGCCGAGCGGGTCGGGTTCGTGCGTTCCGTGATCCGACCCAACCTGCTCCCGATCTGGCTCATCACGGCCACGTTCTCGCTCGTCCTGAGCGGATATTTCACGTTCCTGCGCACCTTCGTCGACGAGACCGGGGTCGGATCGGTCGGGCTCTTCTTCGCCACCTACGCCGGCACCGCCATCACGCTGCGCATCCTCTTCGCCCGGCTCCCCGAGCGGATCGGCGAGCGCAAGGTGTTGTTCCCTGCCCTCTTCGCCCTCGTCGCCGGATTCCTGGTGCTGGCCGGGGCCGACAGCTCCCTCCACCTCGCCATCGCCGGGGTGCTGTGCGGCACCGGGCACGGGTACGCCTTCCCGATCCTCTACGGCTTCACCGTCACGCGGGCTCCCGCCGAGGACCGCGGCTCGGTGCTGGCGTTCTTCACGGCCCTCTTCGACGTCGGGACCCTGCTCGGTGGACCGGTGCTGGGCGTCGTCATCGCCTTGTTCGGGTACAGCACCATGTACGTCACCGCGGCGGTGATCCTCACGGCCGGCATCGCGGTCTACGCCGTATGGGACCGTCGCTACGACCCGGCGTTCGCCGCCGGCTGAGCCCGCCGCCGCTCAGGAGCCGGCGAGATCCGTGTAGCGGCCGAGCACGGTGTCCCACCCGCCGTCGTACCCGTCCCGGGTCGTCGCCGCCTCCTCCCCGAGGCGCTCCCAGTTGCGGTGCTCCAGCACCACCCGGCAGGCCCCCTCCCCGGCCGGGTCGAACCGCACCTCGACCTCGGTGCTCTGTGCCGGATCGCGCCCGACGTGCCACGAGAGCACGAGGCGGGACGGCGGCTCCCACACCAGGACGGCGCCCCAGTCGTGCTCGGTGCCGTCGGCGAGCCGTTCGTAGACACGGCCACCGAGCCGCGGTTCGATCACTGCCGAAACCGCCTCGTCGCCTCCGAGGGAGTGAGACTTCAGCGGCCACCACTCACCGATACGCTCGGTGAACACGGAGAACGCCGTCTCGGGCGGGACCTGGACGGTGCGTTCCTTGCGAACCGGCGGAATCGACATCAGCGATCTCCCCTCTCCTCGTCGGTGGCGGCGGCGAACCGCGCCATGGCTTCGTCCCACATGCCCTCCACCCAGTTCCGCAGGGCGTCGATCCCCGTCGGATCGACCGAGTAGATGCGGCGGGTTCCCGACGCCTCCGCCCGGACCAGGCCGGCTTGCCGCAACACCCGCAGGTGTTGGGACACGGCCGGACGGGACACCGGGAGTTCGGCGGCGAGTTCTCCCACCGCCCGCGGCCGGTGGCGGATCCGGTCGAAGATCTCCCTTCGGGTGGGATCTCCGAGAGCGTCGAGTTGGCGTGCGTACATCAGGTGGATGAGAGTAAGCGACCACTTACCGTAAGTCAAGACTTACTGAATCCGATCCCGTCACAGTCGCTAACCTCGGGTCATGGCGAAAGCACCACTCTCGGACCGCATCCACTCCGGCCTCATGCTCGCCGTCGCCGGCGCCACCATCGCCTACTGGGTCGAGCACTTCACCAAAGGCCGCCTCCAGACCGAGGAAGACGACCCTACCTACCTCGCCTTCGAGAATGCCTTCCCCGCCGCCGACGCCTACATGTCGGCCTGCTTCATCGCCTCGGCCCTCC
>CAYUDA010000299.1:0-2160 GCA_964443425.1 uncultured Acidimicrobiaceae bacterium | reverse complement strand
CATCTCACTCCCCCGCCTCGTCGACATCACCGGCGCGGGGCGGATCTTGCCCCTTTCGGCGACCGACACCGAGATGGAGGAGCTGGCCGCCTCGGCCGCCGCCGTGCAGGGCATCATCGCCAGCATCCGCTGATCCCGAGAAATCCCCGCCTGGGAGGTATTCCTGCCGCTCTCGCCGGACGTGCCGGGGCCGTTGCCTCTATGGTCCCTGTGGGAGGTGGCATGCTCTCGGACGAGACCATCAGGGTTCTCATTACCGCTGCCCTGCTCGCCCACGCCCTGGCCCACGCCGCCGCTTTCAGCGCCCTGGTGGGGCAAAGCCGGAAGACCGCCTACCCGCCTCGGGTGCCGATGCGCTACTGGCTCTACCCGTCGCTCGGCCCGCGACGGACCGCCATCCTCGCCCTTCCCTTCTGGGCCGTCGACACCGTCGGGTTCGTGCTCGCCGCCCTCTCCTTCTGGGGAACCGCGGTCCCCGCCGGAATGTGGCGCGCCCTCGCCGTCGGGTCGGCCATCGTGTCGGTGTCCGGGATCGCCCTCTTCTCGGGGGTCTGGCCCGGTTCGCCGAGCAGGCGCCGGTCGGCGTTCAACAGCCTCATCGCCCTGGCGATGAACGCCGCGGTGCTGGTCACCCTGCTGGTGATGCACTGGCCGGAACATTCCATGTTCGACCGCTGACACCGCCCGCACCGTTCCGGCCGCGGCGGCCGGCGACGTCGACCGCCGACACCGGGAACCTACCGGAACCTCGAGCGGGAGCGGGAACCGCCGCCCCCCATCAGGCCGATTCCCGCCGGAAGGTCCGCGTTCCGAAGGCGATGCTCACCACGACGAGGGCTACGGTGACCACGACGCCCCACAGCGTGGTGGCGGACACCACGTCGCCGCGGAAGATGGCGCGCACCCCGTCGACGACGTATCGCAGCGGGTTGGCGTCGGAAACGGTTTGCAGCCACCGCGGTGCCAGCGACATCGGGAGCAGGATCCCCGACAGCAGCAGCACCGGGAGGACGATCCCGTTGACGAGCGGGGCGAAGGCATCCTCGCTCTTGAGCCGCAGCGCCGTTCCGTACGACAGGGCGCTGAAGGCGGCGCCGAGCAGCGCCACCACCGCCAGCCCGACAAGAAGGGCGTCGAGCGGAACCCGCAGCCCGAAGAACACGGCACAGACGATGAGAACGATCCCCTGGACGATGAGGACCAGGATGTCGCGCAGCATCCGTCCCACGAGGAGGGCGATGCGGCTGGCAGGGGTGACCCGCATCCGCTCCACCACCCCGGCCCGCCATTCGGCGATGAGCCCGAAACCGACGAACGACGCCCCGAACATCCCGAGCTGGACGAGGAGCCCGGGCACGAAGACCTGCCAGGCGTCCCCGGGCGGGAATCCGGGTGCCGAGGCGACCGATTCGAGCAGTGGCCCGAACAGGGTCAGGTAGAGGATCGGCTGGAGCAGCCCGAGCACCACCCAGACCGGGTTGCGGAGCGAGAGGCGCATGGCCCGGGAGAAGACGATCCAGGTGTCGTGGAGGAATCGCATCATCGGCCCCTTCTCGTGTCGGTTGCGGCGGGGGAACTGGCCGCTGCGGCCTCGTCCCGCAGGGAGCGGCCGGTCATGGTGAGGAACACGTCGTCGAGGGTCGGGCGGTGCACCTCGACCCCGGCGGGGTCGAGGTCACGCTCGACGAGCGATCTGAGGAGGACGGGGAGAGCGGCGCTTCCGTCGGGCACCTGGAAGCGGACGTCGGTACCCTCGACTGCGGGCTCGGTGGCGTGGTCAATCCCGGAGGCGATGCCGGCGGCGGACCGGGCATCCTCGGGATCGGCGAAGCGGAGGTGGACCGAGTCGCCGGCGACCTTCCTCTTCAGCTCCTCGGGGGTGCCGCGAGCCACGATCTCGCCGTCGTCGATGACCAGGATGCGGTCGCAGAGGAGATCGGCCTCGTCCATGTAGTGGGTGGTGAGGAATACGGTGGAGTCCAGCTCGTCCCGCAATCGCGAGATGTGCGACCAGAGGTTGGCACGAGACTGCGGATCGAGACCGGTGGAGGGCTCGTCGAGAAACACCAGGGGCGGCTGGTGAACCAGACCCATGGCGATGTCGAGCCGGCGACGCTGCCCACCCGAAAGCGTCTTGCAGCGGCGATCCCACATCCCGGC
>CAYUDA010000298.1:0-2162 GCA_964443425.1 uncultured Acidimicrobiaceae bacterium | reverse complement strand
GTGCCGATGAGGTTCCCGGTGGCGAGCTGGCGCAGGTAGACGGGACCGCCGCCGAGCACGGCGGTACCGTCGGCGCTGAAGCCGAAGTAGTTGCCGGAGACTCGATGATCGGTGCTGTTCACGTCGCCGTTGACGTAGATCGCGTACGCTCCGGTGGCTCCGAAGACGTTGCGCTCGCCGACGTCGCCGGTTCCGTCGCCGTCGGTCCCGATGGTCACATGTGACGAGTTCTGCTCGAGATCGATGGCGGTGGTGAAGTCACCGCTGCCGAGGTGGTTCACCCCGGGCCCGTCGAGGGCGAAGTGGTTGCATGCGATCTGGTGGCCCGATCCTTCGTCGAGGAAGATGCCGGGGGTGAAGAAGGTCGAGTCGTCGCTGCCGAGGGCGAAGCCCCGGATGGTGGTGGCGCCGGTGGCGTTGCTCACGTTGAAGATGGTGGCGCTCCCCGAGGTGGGGTCGCTGACGATCTCGATGCGCAGGTACGACGGTTGGGTTGCGGTGGCGCACACGTTGGCGTGCGGGGCGCCGTTCTGCGGCTGGGTGGTGGCGTCGAGGTTCACCGGGTCGGTGATGGTGAGCGGGCCTGCGGTGAGGGTGAGCCGGCACACCCCGCCTGGGCAGGAGGCGGCGGGGATGTCGAACTCGATGGTGTCGGTCCCGCTGTTGGCGTTGGCGGCGGTGACGGCGCCGCGGAGGCTGCAGTCACCGTCGGCGGGTGTGCAGGCGGTGAGCGCGCCGTTGTCGGCGACGGTGTCGACGACATAGGTGGTGGCGGCGGCGTTGGCCGGAGCGGCGGCGACGGTCACGAACGCCACGGAGGCGAGCGCGGCGGCGGCGACCCACGGCGCGAGGCGACGGCGGATACGTGCGGGCATGTTCCCCACCCTCCCTTCGAAAACGGACCTCGAAAGTTACCGACGGCGCGGGGCGTTGTGGAAGGAATTTCGAATCGGGGGAATCCGGGGGTGGAGGGGACGAGAGGAAGGACAACAGACGGGAGCAGGCAACGACACCGCCATCGGTAGGGTGCATGGTCGAAGCAACCATGGAAGGGAGCGAGGCGCGATGACCAAGCTCGGATACCAGATCCCCAACTTCACCTATCCGGACGTCGGCCCCGAGCGGCTATTCGAGACCGTTGCCCGCCAGGCACAGGAGGCGGAGGCCTCGGGCTTCGACACGGTGCTGGTGATGGACCACTTCTTCCAGCTCCCCGGGCTGGGTGAACCTGACCGCTACATGGTCGAGTCCTACACCCTGCTGGCCGGCCTGGCGCGGGAGACCTCCGTGGTCCGGCTCGGCACCCTCGTCACCGGCAACACCTACCGGTATCCGCCGGTGCTGGCGAAGGTCGTCACCGCCCTCGACGTCGTCTCGGGCGGCCGGGCCCAGCTCGGCATCGGCGCCGGGTGGTTCGAGTTGGAGCACGATGCGTTCGGCATCGAGTTCGGCACCTTCACCGACCGCTTCGAGAAGCTGGAGGAGGCGCTCCAGATCATTATCCCCATGCTGCGCGGCGAGTGTCCCACGTTCCACGGCAAGCACTACCAGGTGACCGAGGCCATCAATCAGCCGCCCCCGATCAGCCGGATCCCGGTCATGATCGGCGGGGCCGGGGAGAAGAAGACGCTGCGGATGGTGGCCCAGTACGCCGACGAATCGAATCTGATCTGCGCCCCGGCAGACGTCCCGCGCAAGCTGGAGGCCCTGGCCGGCCACTGCGACCGGCTCGGCCGGGACCGCAGCGAGATCACCGTGACGTGGCAACGCAGCGCATGCATCGCTCCGACGATGGAGGAGGCGGAGGCGGAGCTGGCTGCCTACCTGGCAGGGCGCGGCATCGACGTCACCTCGCTCGACGGTGAGCAGCGTGCCGCGCTTCTCGGCAGGTTCCACTTCGGCGACCCCGACACGGTGGGCGAGGCCTTCGCCCGCGACCTGGAGCGTGGCGTCGATGGCTTCACCGTCAACATGCCCGCCAACGGGCACATCCCAGGGAGGGTGGCCCTGCTCGGCGAGACCCTGGCGCCACTGTTCGACTGAACCGGCGCCCTCGCCGCGCCTCCTCTCACCCTCCCTGCCGCGCCTCCTCTCACCCTCCCTGCTGTGCCCTTCTCTCACCCTCCCTGCTGTGCAGGGAGGGTCGAAGAACGAGCCGAAGG
>CAYUDA010000297.1:0-2168 GCA_964443425.1 uncultured Acidimicrobiaceae bacterium | reverse complement strand
GATGGCGGCGTTCCTGGTCCGGTTCCTCGGGTTGACCACCATCGGCAGCGGGGTGTCGTTCACCGACGACGACGAATCGATCTTCGAAACCGACATCGCCAAGCTCGCCACCGCCGGCATCACGTACGGCTGCAACCCGCCCACCAACACCCACTTCTGCCCCGACGACGTCGTCACCAGGGGCCAGATGGCGGCCTTCATCCACCGCGCCGCGGGCCTGGTGCCGTAAACACGGGGCGGTTGGGGGGCGTGGAATACACTCCCTACCATTCACCGATGGGAGGACCCCGCTGTACCGTCGCCGTCTCGTAGCCGCCGCTGCCGCCGTCGCCATCAGCGGCGTGCTGCTGCTGACCCTGGCCGGGCACCTCGTCCTGGTGGCGATCGGGGAACAGCAGGTCTCCCCCACCCTGCTGGCGGCGACGTTCGGATCGGTCATCGCCGCCGGCGCCCTGGCCCTGGACACCGGCCGCTACGCCCCGGCCGGGAAACCCGTCATCGACTCCTCCGGCATCGGGGTGACGGTGCCGCTGACGCTGATCGTGGTGGCGGGCCTCGCCATCGCCCCCGACGCCTTCCACCTCGGCTCCATCGGCCGCTCCCAGCTCCTCGTGGCCGGCGCCGCCGGGGTTTCGATGGTGCTGTGGGTGATGTTGCGTCCCGCCGTCGGCGACCCGGCCGGCCGTCTCGTCGCCGTGCTCGCCCGCCACGCCCCCAGCCCCTACCTCCCGACCCGGGTGCTGCGACCCCGCCCCAACCTCGTCTTCTGGGCACTCTCTGCGGCGCTGGCGGCGATCGTGGTGGCCGGTGTCGCCCACCTCCTCCCCTTCGGCCCGCTGGGACACGACGAAGCGGTCTACGCGGTCAAGGCGAGGGCGTGGCTGGAGGGCACCGCCGCCTCCGGGTGGGGATACCACCGTCCGATCGGGATGGCGGTGGTGGCATGGATCCTGCTCCACGTCGGCGACGGTGAGACGGTGCTGCGCAGCTTCGGCCTCGCCTCCTCGGTGCTCGCCGTCGGCGCCCTCTGGTACCTCGGCTGGCGCCTCTACCGGCCGGCGTCGGGAGTGCTCGCCGCCGCCCTCTTCGCCGTCACCCCCGCCTTCATGCGGCGGGCTCCCGAGTTCCTCAACGACCTCGGTGCGACCGCCTTGCTCCTCGGCGTCATCTGGCTGCTGTGGCGGTTCCTCGAGCGGCAGCGCGGCCGCGGCTGGTCGGTGCTGTCGGTCGCCCCGCTGGCGGCGGCCGCCTTCTACCTGCGTTACGGGGTCGCCTCCTCACTGGCGGTGATCGCGGTCGTCGCCCTCGCCGTGTGGTGGAGGAACGCCCTGGCCGGATGGCGCCAGCTCACCACCACCGGGATCCTGTTCGCCGCGATGCTGGTGCCGCACGCGCTGGAGGCCGTCCACGACACCGGGTCGGTCACCGGCATCCTCACCCTGGCCCGCCGCGCCGCCGGCGGCGACTCGTTCGGGGACGGGCTCACCACCTACCTGCGGTGGTTCCCCGACCTGCTCGCCGGCACGATCGGCGGGGCCGTCATGCTCGTCGGCACCGGCATGCTGGCGGTGGCACTGGCACGCTCGCTGTGGCGCCGATCTGCGACCAGCCACGACCGGACCACCATCTTCGTCGGGGCGACCGCGTGGCTGGCGATGGTCGTCACGGGGCTGGCGGCCCATGCCGAGCAACGCTACGTGTTCCTCACCATCATGCTGCTGACGCTCCTCGGAAGCGAAGCGATCCTGCGGGCGGCCCGCTGGCTCCCCCGGCCGTTGCTCGTCGCCGCCCTCCTCGCCGTCACCGGGGTCGTCGCCTGGCACGGGGTGACCGCCTACCGGGACGCCGACGCTGCGTTCACCGAACTCGGCGAGAGTCGCCTCGTCCTCGTCGACGCCGCCACCTTCCTCGAGGCGGCCTCCCCCGGTTCGTGTTCGGTGGCGACCTCGTACCAGCCCCAGATCGGGTGGTACTCGGGTTGCGCCGCGGCCGGATTCGACCTCTCCGGCGACCCGCCCCGCTTCCCAGCGGCGGACGACCGCTACCTGCTGCTCTTCTCGAACGGGAAACGGCAACCGGAGGGGCCGCAGCTCGAGGCGTACCTCGCGGCCACCGACGGGGTCCCGATCGCCCGGATTCCGGACTCCGCCGCCGGCACCGGCGACGCC
>CAYUDA010000296.1:0-2197 GCA_964443425.1 uncultured Acidimicrobiaceae bacterium | reverse complement strand
CTCGGCCAGGTCCGCCCCTACGCCCAGACCACCGGCCACATCTTCATCCGCTCCTACGAACGGGGAGAACGGGTCTACCTGGCGATGGCGTCGCGCGGCTACGCCGGGCACATGCCGCGCCGGGTCGGGACCGCGGCCCCGGCTGCGGCGTGGGCCGCCACCCTGGCGATCCCTGTGGCGGCCTGGGCGGTGGCGGCACTCGCCTGGGTGACGCTGTGAGCGAGCCCACCATCGCCGTCGCCGGGCTCTCGTTCACCTATCCCGACGGCACCGCCGCCCTCCACGACATCAACCTCCACATCCACCCGGGGGAACGCATCGCCCTGCTCGGCCCCAACGGGGCTGGCAAGACCACCCTCATCCTCCACATGAACGGCATCCACCTCCCCCAGCACGGCACCGTGCACGTCTCCGGGCTGCCGCTCACCACCGACACCGTCATGGAGATCCGGCGCCGGGTCGGGGTGGTGTTCCAGGACCCCGACGACCAGCTCTTCATGCCCACCGTGTGGGAGGACGTGGCGTTCGGACCGCAGAACCTCGGGCTGGAAGGGGCCACCCTCGACAGCCGGGTCCACGCCGCCCTCGACGCGGTCGAGGTCGGCGACCTCGCCGGCCGGCCCCCCAACCATCTCTCGTTCGGCCAGAAACGGAGGGTGGCGATCGCCGGGGTGCTCGCCATGGAACCGCAGATCCTGGTCTTCGACGAGCCCACCTCGAACCTCGACCCGACGACCCGGCGCGAGCTGAGCAGCCTGCTCCGGGAGCTCGACCTCACCCAGCTCATCGTCACCCACGACCTCCCCTACGCCCTCGAGCTGTGCGAACGGTCCGTCATCATCGATCAGGGACGGATCGTGGCCGACGGCCCCACCCGCCGCCTGCTGGGAGACGCCGACCTGCTGCGATTTCACCGCCTCGAACTCCCCTACGGGTTCGACACCAGCCTCGTCGGCTGACCCGCCGCACCCTCCTCGCGGCCACCCCGGACTCGTGACCGACCGCCACATGAAGCGCGGGGGTCGCGGGAAGTAGAGTGCCGGCGATGGACGTCCTCGATCTCGCCCGCTGGCAGTTCGGCATCACGACGGTGTACCACTTCCTCATGGTGCCGCTCACCATCGGGCTCTCCCTGCTGGTGGCCTGGTACCACACCCGATGGCACCGCACCGGCGACGAGGCCTACCTCCGGCTCACCAAGTTCTTCGGGAAGCTGTTCCTCATCAACTTCGCCATGGGCGTCGTCACCGGCATCGTCCAGGAGTTCCAGTTCGGGATGGGATGGAGCGACTACTCGCGGTTCGTCGGGGACATCTTCGGGGCCCCGCTGGCGATGGAGGCACTCGTCGCCTTCTTCCTCGAGTCGACGTTCCTCGGCCTGTGGATCTTCGGCTGGGACCGGCTCTCCCCCCGCCTCCACCTCGCCACCATCTGGGCGGTGACCGCCGGCACCTGGATCTCGGCGTACTTCATCATCGCCGCCAACAGCTGGATGCAGCACCCGGTCGGCGCCGTCTACAACGCCGCCACCGGGCGCGCCGAGATGGTCGACGTGTGGGCGGTGCTCACCAACAACACCGCCCTGTGGGCCTACGCCCACGTGCTCGCGGCGTCGGTGCTGACCGCAGCCACCTTCGTCGCCGGGATCTCACTGTGGTCGTTGCTCCGCAACCGGCCGGGCGAGGTCGACGCCCGCGGCTTCGGCGCCACCATGCGCTCCTCGCTGTGGATGATGGTGGTGTCGGGGGCGTTCATCGTCTTCACCGGGCACTTCCAGGCCCACCTCATGTTCCAGCAGCAGCCGATGAAGATGGCATCGGCCGAAGCGCTGTGCCACAGCCAGAACGGCGCCGGGCTCTCGATCATCGCCATCGGCGACCTGAGCAACGAATGCGATGTTCGCTCCCTGGTCATTCCCGGCGTGACGTCGTTCCTGGCGACGGGGAACTGGAACGGCCCGGTGCCCGGCGTCATCGACACCAACGCGGCCTACCAGGAGATGTACGGGCCCGGCGACTACCGGCCGATCCTCGTCGTCACCTACTGGAGCTTCCGCTGGATGATGGGTTTCGGGTTCATCGCGATGGGAGCGGCGCTGCTCGGCCTGTTCCTGAGCCGGAAACGCCGCATCCCGCACTTCCGGTACGCCGCGCCGCTGTCGATCGCGGTGATCGCCACCCCCTACCTGGCGAACTCG
>CAYUDA010000295.1:0-2240 GCA_964443425.1 uncultured Acidimicrobiaceae bacterium | reverse complement strand
GATCTTGTTCCGGAGGTCCCGGATCCGGAACATGTTGCGGAAGACGGAGAGCATGGGGCTTCGGTGTCCTTGTCGAGTTCGCTGAGAGGTTAGCCACCCACCGAGATCGCCGGTGAAGCGCGGTGGGGGGCGGGGTCGGCGGGTAGGGACGGCACCGGCATCCGGCGCATCAGTCGACGACTTCGACGGTGCCCCCGGCGGCGCGGATCTTCTCCACTGCGCCGAGGCTGAAGGCGTGGGCCTTCACCGTGAGGGCACGATCGAGCTCGCCCTCGCCGAGGATCTTGATCCGACCGCGCTTCTTGGCGATGCCGCGGGCCCGCAGGACGTCCGGCGTCACCGTGCCGTCGGCGTCGAATTCGGCGAGGCGATCGACGTTGACGACGACGAACACCTCCTTGTTGCGGTTCTTGAACCCCTTGAGCTTGGGGAGCCGCCGCTGCAGCGGCATCTGGCCGCCCTCGAAACCGGGACGGACCTTGCCGCGTGCCTTCTGGCCCTTGGTGCCGCGGCCGGCGGTCTTGCCGCGACGGCCGCTCTCACCGCGCCCGACGCGGATCTTCCGCTGCTTCGAGCCGGCGGCGGGGCGTAGGTGATGGAGCTTCATCCGACCTCCTCGACGTCCAGCAGGTGCTTGGCGCGCACCACCATGCCGCGCACGTCCGGGGTGTCCGGACGCTCCACCGACTGACGAATCTTGCGGAGCCCGAGGCTCTCGACCGTGGCCCGGATCTTGGGCTTCTGGCCGATCGTGCTTCGCACCAATGTGATCTTGAGGGACTTCGCCATCGTCAGCTCCCGACCTCCGTCTTCATCAACTCGGCGGAGCGGTAGGCGGCGAGCAGCGCCGGCGGGAAGATCTCCTCGGGCCGCTTGCCGCGGGCCCGTGCCACCTGATCGGGCCTCTGCTGCCCGGTGATGGCGTTCATGGTGGCCTTGGCGACGTTGACGTGAGTGGGTGAGCCCAGCGACTTGGCGAGGACGTCGCGGATCCCGGCCGCCTCGAGGATCTGGCGCACCGCCCCGCCGGCGATGACGCCGGTGCCGGGCGCCGCCGGCTTGAGCAGCACCCGGGAGGCCCCTTGGACCCCGATGATCTTGTGGATCACCGTGGTGCCGGCCATCGGGACGTCGACCATGGACTTGCGAGCGATCTCGATGCCCTTCTGGATGGCACTCGGGACTTCTTTCGCCTTGCCGTAGCCGATGCCGACCCGGCCTTTGCCGTTGCCGACGGTGACGAGCGCGGTGAACGAGAACCGCCGGCCGCCCTTGACGACCTTGGCGACCCGGTTGATGGCAATGACCCGCTCGTCGAACTCGGGGACCTCACGGGTCCGTTCGGATCCGCGGCCACGGCCGCGATCGGATCGGTTGTCACTCACGCTGCCTCCTCTCTGACTCAAAACTTCAATCCGGATTCACGGGCGGCGTCGGCAACGGCCTTGACCCGCCCGTGGTAGGGGAACCCACCCCGGTCGAAGACCACCTGGCTCACGCCCGCCTCGTTGGCACGGGCCGCGATCAACTTTCCGACCTCGGCGGCCGTCTCGACGGTGAGGGTGCGCTCCCGCAGCGCCGCCTCGCGAGACGAAGCGGAGACGAGGGTGCGGCCGCCGTCGTCGTCGATGACCTGGGCGTAGATGTAGCGGTTGCTCCGGAACACCGCGAGGCGGGGCCGGGCCTGTGACCCGTGCACCGTCTTGCGCACCCGGAAATGGCGCCGACGCCGCGCATCGGTACGGGAACCCCTCATGCTGTGACTCCTGCCTTGCCTGCCTTGCGGCGGACCCGCTCGTCGACGTAACGGATCCCCTTGCCCTTGTAGGGCTCGGGCGGGCGCACCTTGCGGATGTTGGCGGCCACCTGACCCACCAGCTCCTTGTCGATGCCACTGACGCCGATGCGGGTCGGCTCGTTGACCTCGAAGGTGATCCCGTCGGGCGCCTCGACGACCACCGGGTGGGAAAAGCCCACCTGGAGTTCGAGACGGGAACCCTGCAGGTTGGCGCGGTAGCCGACGCCCACCATCTGCAGGTTCTTGCGGAACCCGTCGGAGACGCCGACGACCATGTTGTTGAGCAGGGCCCGGGTCAGCCCGTGGCGGGCGCGAGTGTCGCGTTCGTTGTCGGCGCGGCGCACCACCAAGGTGGCGCCCTCCTGGTCGACGCTGATGCGGCTGTCGACGACGCGTTCGAGCGTGCCCTTCGGGCCCTTGACGGTGATCCGGGTGCCGTCGA
>CAYUDA010000294.1:0-2246 GCA_964443425.1 uncultured Acidimicrobiaceae bacterium | reverse complement strand
GGGACCCGTACAACATGACCGCCACCATCGGGGCGTTCCTCACCGCCGCCGGGGTACTCGTCTTCATCATCGACCTGGTGAGGACGATCCGGCACGGCGCTCCCGCCGGCAACGACCCGTGGGGTGCCGACACGTTGGAGTGGGCAACCACCTCACCGCCTCCGCCGTACAACTTCCCGGCGTTCGTCCCGGTGCGCTCCCGCCATCCGCTGTGGGATCCCCGGGACCGGGAACGGCTCGAGCGGTGGGACGGGCCCGCCCTGGCCGGTGATCACCACGAGGTGATCATCACCACCATGGTGGAAGGATCCCCCGACCAGCTCGTCGTCATGCCCGGCGAGTCGCACCTGCCGCTGGCCCTGGCCCTGTCGCTGCTGATCCTGTTCTACGGATTCCTGTTCTCCACCGAGCTGATCGCCGCGGTGGGGGCGGTAGCGGTGGTGGCGACGCTGCTCGGCTGGTGGCGGCAAGGGAGGAAGCCATGAGCGACACCCGCTTCGGTGATTCCGGCTTGGACGTGCACGCCTTGCCGGTCAACGTCGAGGAGGGGCACCGTCCCCTCGCCTGGTGGGGCACGATGATGTTCATCGCCACCGAGTCGACGTTCTTCGCCGCCCTGCTCAGCTCCTACTTCTTCGTACGCGCCAACTCGGCACAGTGGCCGGTCGGAGGGGTCGAGATTCCCCCTCTCGGGCTCGCCATCCCCAACACGGTGCTGCTGCTCAGTTCCAGCGCGGTGGCGATCGCGGCGGAGCGGGCGCTCCGCTCCGGGGCCCGCTCCCGCTTCCATCTGCTGAGCGGGTTGGTGCTGGTGATGGGCGCCTCGTTCGTCTCGGTGCAGATGTACGAGTGGAGTCGGGCCGGCTTCACCCCCACCACCAACGTCTACGGCTCGTTGTTCTACACGATCACCGGCTTCCACGGTTTGCACGTCATCGTCGGTCTGGTGTTCATCCTGACGGTGTCGATCTGGGACCTGCGGCACTCCAGTTACGACGCGTCGCATCACCTCCCGGTGCGTCTCGGCTTCCTGTACTGGCACTTCGTCGACATCGTCTGGATCTTCGTGTTCGGCTCCCTCTACGTGTTCGAGCATCTGGCGTCATGACCGAACCCACGGCGCCCCCCGACCTCCTCACCGCACCGCCGGCCCGGTGGCGCCGCTGGGTGGGGGTGCTGGTGGGTCCGATCGCCTGGTTCGTGCGCCTCGTCGTCGGCTGGCTCCTCTCCGAGTTCGCCTGCGGCCACCGCAGCCTGCTCGACTCGTGGCTGGGTCCGCTCACCGGCCTGGCAGTGATCACCTGGGCCATCACCCTGGTGTTCGTGGCGGCCACCGCCTGGTCCGGCGTGGTCTCGTGGCGTCTGTGGAAACGGGAGACGAAGAACAGCGATGATCGCGTCGACCCGATCGGTGCGACGGCATTCCTCGGCCTCACCGGCGTCATCTCCGCGATCCTGTTCATCCTGTTGATGCTGCTGGAAGCGTCACCGTCGTTCGTGTCGCGCTGCGGGTGAGGCGATGACGACCGCACCCCTCGTCGCTCATTTCCTGGTCCCGTGGGGGATCACGCCGCTCGCCGCCGGGACCGGGGTGGCGGCGTGCTGGCTGTACGGGCGGGGGGTGGTGGCACGGCACCGCACCGGCGGGCATTCCGGCGACGGGATGGCGGTGCTGGCGTTCGTGGCCGGCGTGGTGATGATGGTCGGCGCCCTCTCCCCGCCGCTGGAGAACCTGGCGTTGTGGCTCCTCAGCGTCCACATGGTCCAGCACGTGCTGTTGCTGTTCGCCCCGCTGCTGATCATGGCGGGCCGCCCCGGCACGATGATCCTCACCGGCCTCCCCCCGCAGCTGCGCGGGAGGGTGGCGGGCCGGTTGCGCCGGATCGAGGAGACGGCACCGGTCCGGGTCCTCCTGCAACGCCCCGTCGCCTGGGGGGTCCTGGTGGCGGCGGTTGCGGTGTGGCACCTCCCGGGACTGTACGAGGCGGCGGCCAGTTCCGACCTGGTCCACAGCGCGGAACACGCCAGCTTCCTGCTGGCCGGTGCCCTCTTCTGGATGGCACTGCTGGGACGGGGGCGGGCTCGGGAGGAGAGCTACGGCGGAGCGATCCTCTCCCTGTTCACCCTCGCGTTGGTGGGCACCGCGTTCGGGGCGATCCTGACGTTCTCGAGCCGACCGTGGTACGCCGGGTACGCCGCCCGGGCCACCGCCCACGGGGTCGACCCGGTCTTCGACCAGCAGATCG
>CAYUDA010000293.1:0-2253 GCA_964443425.1 uncultured Acidimicrobiaceae bacterium | reverse complement strand
CTGCACAGCAGGGAGGGTGAGAGAAGGGCACAGCAGGGAGGGTGACAGAAGGGCACAGCAGTGAGGGTGACAGAAGGGCACAGCAGGGAGGGTGAGAAGACGGCACAGCAGGGAGGGTGAGAAGGGGCGGCGCGACCCCGGATGGTGAGCCATCCACCACGCCCTATCATCACGGCAACGGCGATGGAGCTCGCCGCAACTGCCTTCGGGCTGATGGCTCCTGCAGACCCGGACCCGCAACGGAGCCATGCTCGACAGACGCCCTCCTCATCGTGCGCGCCGTCCCCGCCACCTTCGCGCCCTCTCCGCCCCGGCCGCGGTACTCGCAGGGGGCCTTGCCGGCTCGGCCGCCCGGGCAGCCGTCGTCGCGGCCTTCCCGGCGGAGCCGGCCGCCTTCCCGACCGTGACCCTCGCTGTCAACCTCACCGGCTCGCTGCTGCTCGGCCTCTACCTGGCCCGGCGGCAACGATCCGTCGTGCTCCGCTGGACCATCCCGTTCTGGGCGATCGGCGTGCTCGGCTCCTTCACCACCTTCTCCGCCTTCAGCGTCGAGGTGGTGCGGCTGCTCGACGCCGGATCCGGGTGGCCGGCCACCGGCTACGTGCTCGCCTCGATCCTCGGCGGGCTGGCGGCGGCGCTGCTCGGCCAGCGTCTCGGGAGGGTCGGCCGATGACCGTCCTCATCGCCTCCCTTGCCGGCTCCGTCGGTGCGCTCGCCCGCTACTCCCTCTCCGGCGTGGTGCAGCAGCGGCGTGACACCTCGATGCCGGTCGGGACCGCCGCCGTCAACCTGCTCGGGGCCCTGGCGCTCGGCGCCGTCGTCGGCGCCGGTGACGCCACCGCGGTGTGGTCCATCGCCGGGGCCGGGTTCATCGGCGGTTTCACCACCTTCTCCACCTGGATGATCGAGACGATCGGGCTCGGCCTCGTCCCCCGTCCCACGGCGCGAGCCGTCGTGAACCTGGCCGTCATGGCAGGATTGGGAGTGGCGGCCGCCGCCCTCGGATACCACGTGACCAGTTGAGAGGGGCTTCATGGACCAGGACACCGACAATCGGCTCCTCCGGATGTTCATCGGGGAGTCCGACGACTACGAAGGACGGCCCCTCTACCAGGCGATCGTCGAAGAGCTGCGCCGGCAAGGACTGGCCGGCGTCACCGTGCTACGGGGCATCGAAGGGTTCGGCAAGTCGAGCCACCTCCACACCGCCCACATCCTGCGACTCTCCGACGACCTGCCCATCGTCATCGAATGCGTCGACACCAACGAACGGATCGAGGCGATCCTTCCCACCCTCGACGCCATGATCGGCGACGGTCTCGTCACCACCGAACGGGTCGACGTGCGCGTCTACCGGGCCGGCGGGAAGTGAAGCGAGCCCACCGTCACACCGTCGCCTGGCGAGACCTCAGCAAGGCGTAGGACCCGAACCCGGCCGCCAGCGGCAGCAGCAGTGCCGACCCCCGGAACAACCAGACCCAGTTGTGTAGCGGCCATCCCGTGGTCACCGCGAACACGTCGTCGGCGCCGGCGAAGAACAGCACGGCGTAGAAGGTGAGGGCGGCGACCCCCACCGCGGTTCGTGCCGGCCGTTCCCGTGGTCGGTCGAGGAGGTTGTGCTGCGCCCGGTCGCCGGTGACTCTCGCTTCGAGGAACGGCCAGGCGTACAGGAGGAGGAACGTCAGCGTCGGCATCACCACCGCCGGCCAGAACAGCTCCGGGATGAGGTGACCGAAGATGTGGATCTGCCACGACGGGAAGATCCGCAGCGCCCCCTCCAGCCAGCCGACGTACCAGTCGGGCTGGGCAGGCACCGTCACCGCGGCATTGTCGAACGGGCCGTAGAGCCACACCGGGTTGATCTGCACCAGCCCGCCGAGGGCAGCCAAGCCTCCCGCCACCAGGAAGAAGAGCCCCGCCGACTTGGCGGCGTAGGCGGGCCACAATCTGGTGCCCACCACGTTGGTCTCGGTGTGACCCGGGCCCGGATACTGGGTGTGCTTCTGGCGCCAGATGATCGATAGGTGCACCCCGATGAGGATGGCGAGGGCCGCCGGCACCAGCAGGATGTGAAGGGAGAAGAAGCGCGAGATCGTCGCCGAGGTGGGGAACTCGCCGCCGAAGATGAGGAATGCCAGTGCCGGGCCGAGCAGTGGGACCGACAGCACCACCGAGTTGGCGATGCGCAGCCCGGTGCCGGAGAGCAGGTCGTCCACGATGGAGTAGCCGAGGAACCCGTTGGCGATCGCCAGG
>CAYUDA010000292.1:0-2263 GCA_964443425.1 uncultured Acidimicrobiaceae bacterium | reverse complement strand
CAGAATGGCACCCTCCCTGGGATCAGGGCACACCCCCCTCGGCTCGGTTGCCGGCCCCCGTTTTGTGCTTCTGTCACCCTCCCTGGGATCAGGGAGGGTCGAAGAGCGAGCCGGAGGCGAGTGATTCGGGGAGGGTCGCGGTGTGGTCGGGAGAGGGGCACACCCCCCTCGGTTCGGTTGCCGGCTTCGCCGGCGCCTCGCCGGTCCCCCCTTTTGGCAAGGGGGGACGACAGAATGGCACCCTCCCTGGGATCAGGGCACACCCCCCTCGGCTCGGTTGCCGGCTTCGCCGGCGCCTCGCCGGTCCCCCCTTTTGGCAAGGGGGGACGACAGAATGGCACGCCCCCTACGCGAGTGACCCTCCCATGCGGGAGGGTCACCCGGGGGAAGCCTTGGTTCAGTGGGTGTGCTCGGGCTCGTGCTCGTGCTCGTGGTCGTGCTCGCCGTCTGCCTGGGAGGCTTCGATCTGGCGGCGAACGTCGTCCATGTCGAGCGCCTGCGCCTGATCGATGAGGTCGGTGAGGGCCGCCTCCGGCAAGGCGCCCGGCTGCGAGAAGATCCCGATCTTGTCGCGGAAGACCATCAGCGTCGGGATGGAACGGATCTGGAAGTAGGAGGCCAGCTCCTGCTGCTCCTCGGTGTCGACCTTGGCAAACACCACGTCCGGGTAGGACTCCGAGACCTTGTCGTAGACCGGTGCGAACATCTTGCACGGGCCGCACCAGTCGGCCCAGAAGTCCACCAGCACCATGTCGTTGTCGACGATGGTCGATTCGAAGTTGTCCTTGTTCAGAGCGATGGTTGCCATTGGTGGAGACTCCGGTTGTCGGGTGTCGCGGTGAACGACCTCTTGTTCTCTTCGGACACCACAACGGATGCACGAACTCGCATATTCCCTGAGAGGCGCCGGTTGGGACGGGCGTCGCGCCCACGTACACTTCGCCCTCGTGCCTGCGACCACCCCGCTCGTCGAACTCTACGGCATCGCGGCCCGCATCGGGGCCACGACCATCCTGCGCGACGTCGACCTGACGGTCGGTCCCGGTGAATCCGTCGGGCTCTACGGCGCCAACGGCGCCGGCAAGACCACGCTGCTGCGGATCGTGGCGACCCTACTGCGGCCCAGCGCCGGAACCGGCCGGGTCCTCGGGGCCGACCTCTCCGGTCCCGACCGCTACGACATCCGGCACCGCATCGGCCTCATCGGCCACGTGCCGGGCCTCTACCCGGAACTCACCCTCGAAGAGAACCTCGCCTTCGCCGCCCGCGCCGCCGGCATGGACCCGGGGCGGGCCGCCGGCGCCCTCAAAGCCGTCGGGCTCGGCAACGCCGCCTCCCGCCGCGCCGGGGAGTCGTCGCACGGGATGCAGCGCCGGGTCGAGTTCGCCCGCGAACTGCTGTTCCAGCCCGACCTGCTGTTGCTCGACGAGCCGCACACCGCCCTCGACCCGGCCGCAGTCGAACTGGTGGCCCACGTCGTCGAAGAGGTACGGGGACGGGGAGGCGCCGCCGTCGTCGTTTCCCACGACATCGGGCGGGTAGCGCCGCTGGTGTCGACCACCGCCGAGATCAGCGGAGGCACCCTGAGATGAGCAGCCACCCCCCGTTCTGGCCCCAAGCCCTCGCCATCGCCCGCCGCGACCTGGAACGGGAACGCCGCGCCGGCGAAGTGGTGTGGATCACCATCCCGTTCGGGGCGGTCGCCCTGCTGTTGATCCCGCTTGCGGTCGGCACCAACGAGAACCTGCTGCGCGACATCGGCCCCGGCATGTTCTGGGTCGTGGTGTTGCTGTTCGGGGTCCTCACCGCGGTACGCCGGACCAGCACCGAGACCCCGGCGCAACGCGACGCGGTCGCCCTGCTCGGAATCGACCCCGCCGCCGAGTTCGCCGGGAAGGTGATGGCGGGCACCGCGATGCTGATCGGCTTCGAGCTGCTGGTGGGCGCGGTGGCGGTCGCCCTCTACGACATCGACCTGGGCGGGTGGCCGTGGCTGCTGCTCGTCGTCCCCCTCGCCGCCGCCGGGCTCGCCGAACTGGGGACCCTGTCGGGCTCGATCGCCACCAGCCTCACCGCGGGACCGGCGCTGATCCCGTTCCTGGTGGCCCCGTTGGCGATTCCGCTCCTGCTGGGAGCCACCCAGGGCGCCGAAGGCATACGCCAGGGCAACGGTATTCTCTCCTGGATACTGCTCATGGCGATCGTCGTGCTGGCGCTCGCCGTCGCCGGGGTGTTGACCGCCCGCCCCCTACAGGAGACCCGA
>CAYUDA010000291.1:0-2266 GCA_964443425.1 uncultured Acidimicrobiaceae bacterium | reverse complement strand
GTTGTCGCCTCGGCTGCGGTCGTTGTCGTGTCTTCGCTGCTCCCACATGCTGCGAACAGCATGACGAGAACGGCGAAGAGTGTCACGAACTTTCGATTCAACACTTAAGCCTCCTCCTCCAAGATGAGTTTCCCCAGATCGGGGATGCACCAACGCTAGCGGGATTCCACGCGTCGTGCCTATCGGCAGCGCGTGTGTGGTCCGTGCTTCACACCTCCTAGGTGCCTTCCGTCGTGCACTCGGTGACGCAACGAACACGTCGCCGCGCCGAGCATACCGCATCATATGTTTGGTGGCACAACAAATGCACATCGAACTGCGGACGCGAGGGGCAGCGGGACTGCTTCGCCTCCGTAGGAGGCGAAAGGGACGCCTGGCGCCCCGATACTACGGGCACCGGCAGGGCATACCCCGACACGCCGCGCAGGTGGTGCCGCCCACGGCGTGGCGTATAGTGGAACACCCAACAAACCCAGGAGCGGAATGGGCCGGATCGACATCACAGCAGGAGGAGCTTCACACGGCACTGGCCGGGGCGTGACGGCCGAGGAGATGCGACGCCACAACCTCGCCGTCGTGCTCGAGCAGCTCCATCTCGAAGGTCCGATTTCGCGCTCCGAGCTGACGGTGATGACCGGCCTCAACCGGTCCACCGTCGCGGACCTCATCGCAGAGCTGGTCACGCTCGGCTTGGTGGAGGAGGGACCGGGTCTCTCCACCCCCGGCCCGGGTCGCCCCTCCCCCGTCGTCCAGCCCCGACCCGAGGGCGCGGTGACGCTCGCGGTGGAGCTCGCCGTCGACTCGATCGCGGTGGCAACGGTGGGCCTGGGAGGTCACGTCTACAGCCGGTTGCGGGTGGCGCGGCCTCGCGGCAGGTTCTCGCCACAGGAGACGGTGTACGACGTCGCCAAGCTGGCGGGGCCCTTGCTCGGCTCGCTGCCGGGATACGCCTTCGCCGGCGTCGGCGTTGGCGTCGTCGGCATCACCCGGCGCTCCGACGGCTTCGTGCATCTCGCTCCCAACCTCGGATGGCACAACGTCCCCCTCGCCGAGATGCTGCGGGATGAGCTGAACCACGAAGGACTCGTGCTGGTGGCCAACGACGCCGACCTCGGCGCCATTGCCGAACTTCGGCGCGGGGTACGCCCCGGGGTCCAGAACCTGATCTACATCTCCGGCGAGGTCGGGATCGGCACCGGCATCATCGCGGACGGCAAGCCCGTGCTCGGCAGCGCCGGCTACGCCGGCGAAGCGGGGCACATGCTCATCAACCCGAACGGGCGTCGCTGCCGCTGCGGCTCGGTGGGCTGCTGGGAGACCGAAGCAGGCGAGGCCGCCTTGCTGCGCCACGCCGGGACCCCCGACAGCGGCGCAGGCCTCGAGGGCGTCAACGCCATCGCGGAGCGAGCCGCCGCCGGCGACAGCACCACCCTGCAGGCCCTCGCCGAGATCGGGCACTGGCTCGGCACCGGGATCGGCAATCTCGTCAACATCCTCAACCCGGAGATCGTCGTGCTCGGCGGCATGTATCACCGGCTCTTCCCCTTCCTCGAGGACGCCATCCACGAGGCCGTCCTCACCCGGGCCCTCGACGCCCCGGCGAAGATGGTGACGGTCACCCGCAGCGCCCTCAACTCCGATGCTGCCCTCATCGGCGCCTCCGAGTTGGTGTTCTCGCGAATCGTCACCGACCCTGCTCGGGCCAGCCGGCCCATCCTCGAGGCCTGAGGCCGATCCCGGTCGCCCGGCCCTCGGAGAGCGCGAATGGCTACGATCGGACCCCACATGGGCAGCATGCGACCCCGGCTGTTGACGATGCTGGTCGGTGCGATCGTCGGCTTCGCGGCGGTGACCGGTGGCGTTGCCATCTCGCGCTCTCTCTCCGATGAAGGTGGGTGCCAGCGCACCTTGGCACACCCCGAGTGGTCCGTGGCCCGGCAATGGGACGAGGTGCTGCTCGACGCCGTCCGCCGCGACGTGCCGGCCCCAACCGTGCACTCCCGCAACCTCTTCCACACGTCGGCGGCGATGTGGGACGCCTGGGCCGCGTACGAGCCGGCCGCCACCGGGGTGTTCGTCGACGAGGATCTGACTGCCTCCAACGTTCAAGCGGCTCGTGAGGAGGCGATGAGCTACGCCGCCTACCGGATCCTCGCGGAGCGTTACCTCAATGCGGCGGGCGCCTCCGATTCCCTCCCGGAGTTCGACCGCCTGATGGATGCGCTCTGCTACCCCACCGACGTCACCCTCGCCACCGGGGACAGCC
>CAYUDA010000290.1:0-2288 GCA_964443425.1 uncultured Acidimicrobiaceae bacterium | reverse complement strand
CTGCTGATCCACTCCACCGCCGGCTTCATCGACCCCGGTTTCCACGGGCAGGTGACGCTGGAACTCTCCAACGTGGCCGGCCTTCCGATCGTGATCTATCCCGGGATGAAGATCGGGCAGGTGTCCTTCTACCAGTTGAGCACCCCGGCGGAGCGACCGTACGGATCTCCCGGAATAGGCTCCAAGTACCAGGGCCAGTCCGGGCCGACGGCGAGCCGGGTTCATCGCGACTTCGACGACGCGGGGGAACCATGAGCAACGAAGCCGCCCCAGAGGGACCGGATGTCACCGGAGACGCCGGGACGGCGGTCGCCACCGTCGGCACGATCATGATCGACTGCAACGACATCGAGGGCATGGCGGCGTTCTGGTCCGCCGCCCTCGGGCTGCCGGAGAAGAGCCGGTTCCCCGGCTACGTGTGGCTCAGCCGGGTGAGCGACAGGGGACCGACACTGGCGTTCCAGCAGGTACCCGAGCCACGCCGGGGCAAGAACCGCATCCACCTCGACCTCGCCACCGACGACCCGGAGGGATTCGTCGCCCGAGTCGAAGCGCTCGGAGGAAGCTGGGTCGAGGAGCACGAGATCTCCGGCTTCCACTGGGACGTCGTCGCCGATCCTGAAGGCAACGTCTTCTGCGTGACACCCACCTGAGCCGCCCGCCGTGGCCCCCGACTAGCCCACCATCGGTGGTCGGTGACTAGTCCATACGGCCGCTCCGACAATGGTTCTCTGGAACGGCGTCGCGAATGCCGAAACAGGACAGAACAAACCTGGGCGGTGTTCCACTCCACCGGAACACAACCGGAGGTCCCCTTCCCTCCGACTCCTCCTCAGAGCGGCCGTCCGGGGTCAAAGAAGCAGCCCCCTCTCGAGGGGGCTGCTTTCGCGAAGGGGTGCGACGCCCGGATCTCAGCCGGGTCCGCCCAACTCACACTCCCACACCCGGGCCTCCCACAGCAGCCGGGAACCGCGGGGGGTGACGGCGACGACCCCGGCGTCGATCAGCTGGCGCACCGCCTCGTTGTCCCGCAGCGCCGTCGGGAGCGGGATGACCCGCTCCGCCATCTTGCGCAAAGCCCCGTAGACGGAACGGGCCGCCCGCAGGATCGCCGCCTCGTCCTGCAGCGAGCCGGTGGGGAGCAGCAGACGTCCCCTGGTGCTGAGGCGCCGTCTCGCCGCCTCCAGCATCCGGATCGGCAGCTCGCTGCCGCTGGGCCCTCCGCCGCGGCCACTGGGAAACCAGCCGCTCTCCCGAGCGATGGGATCGGGGATCCCGGAGACGTCACCGATGATCACGTCGGCGACGACGTCCTCCGGGATGGGATCGAAGAGGTCACCCTGGTAGAAGGTGATGCGATCGGCCACCCCGTGGGAGACGGCGTTCTCCCGCCCCACCGCCACCACGTCGGGGCTGGCGTCGGTGGCATGGACCCGGGACGCTCCCAGCTTGGCGGCGATGATCCCGAGGATGCCGGAACCGCATCCGACGTCGATGACGACGTCGTCGCGCTCGACGCGGAGCGCATCGGCCAGCATCGAGGAGATCGTGGAGGGGGCGAAGGTGTGGGGTGAGAGCTGCAGCTCCATCGGCCCGAGGCGCCCCTTCCAGTTGAACGAGTCGAAGACCATGGTGCCTCCCCGTGTCGCTCACGAGAAGCGTACCGACTCGCACCGGGCCTGGAGCCGAAAACGTGTCCACACCGTCGAAGAACCCCTTGACCCTGACGTAACGTCATGGCCTACGGTCCCCAGCGGAGGTACCCATGGCCCACACCGTCAGCGAAGTCGCCCGAATCGCCGGCATCACGGTGCGCACCCTGCACCACTACGACCGGGTCGGCTTGCTCCACCCCAGCGGGCGGAGCGACGCGGGCTATCGCCTCTACGACGACGCCGACTGTGCCCGGCTCCAACAGATCCTGTTCTACCGGGAGCTGGGGTTCGGACTCGAGCAGATCCGCACCGCGATGGACGCCCCCGACTTCGACCGGGACCAGGCCCTCCGCCGCCAGCGGCAGCTGCTCGCCGCCCGCCGGGCACATCTCACAGCCATGATCGGCGCGGTGGATGACGCCATTGCCGCCCGGGAACGAGGAGTCACCATGAACGGAGAAGAGATGCTCGAGGTCTTCGGGGATTTCGATCCCACCGCCTACGAAGACGAGGTCGAGGCTCGCTGGTCGGGCCCGGCGCTGGAGGAGTCGCGGCGCCGCACCTCCCGCTACGGCACCGCCCGCTGGCGGGAGATCAAGGCCGAAGCCGACGGGATCGCCCGCCGGCTGGCGG
>CAYUDA010000289.1:0-2293 GCA_964443425.1 uncultured Acidimicrobiaceae bacterium | reverse complement strand
TCGTCGACGTGCTCGTCGCCAAGGTGTTCAACGCGGTGGAGGCCACCGGGGTGACCGCGGTCGCCGGTGGGGGAGGGGTCCTCGCCAACCGGCGCCTCCGGGAGCGTCTCGGCGCCGAGGCCGAGCGCCGTGGAGTGCAGCTCTTTCTCCCCACCCCGACGCTGTGCACCGACAACGGCGCCATGATCGCCGCCGCCGCCGGACACCGGCTGGAGCGGGGTCAGGTCACCCCGTGGGATGCCGAGGTGGACTCCGGACTCAGGCTCGGCGGGTGAGACGCGGATACCGCCTCGGGGAGCTGTTCGGCATCGAGATCCGGGCCGACCTCTCTCTGGTCCTGCTGGCGCTGCTGCTCGCCTGGTCCCTCTACCTCGACCTCTCGGTCCGCTTCCCCGGGACGCCGCCGGGCACGCTGCTGGTGGCGGCGGTCGCCGCCGGGTTCGCCTTCGTGGCGAGCGTGCTCATCCACGAGCTGAGCCACTCGCTGGTGGCGTTGCGCCGCGGCCTGGAGGTGCGGCGAATCCGGCTCTTCATGTTCGGCGGCATGTCGGAGATCGGGAGCGAGGCGAAGACTCCGCGCGACGAGCTGGCGGTCACCATCGCCGGTCCGGCCGCGTCTCTGGCGCTGGGACTGCTGTTCCTCCTGGCCGCCTGGGTGGTGCCGGGGCGCTTCGAGCTGGTGGAGCGCCTCGCCATGGTGCTCGGGCTCGCCAACGCCGCCGTCGCCGTCTTCAACCTGCTTCCCGGCTTCCCCCTCGACGGTGGCAGGGTGGTGCGGGCCCTGGTGTGGCGGGCCGGTGGTGACCGGCGTCGGGCGACCGCGGTGGCGGCGACCACCGGGCGGGCCCTCGGCTGGGTGATGATCGCATCCGGCGCCGCCGTCTGGGTGTGGCTGCGCGACCTGGGGGCGGTGTGGTTGGCGGCGGTCGGCTGGTTCTTGCTCCAGGCGGCGTCGCTGGCGAGCCGCCGCCAGGAGCTGCTGGACCGTATCGTCGGGAGGGCGATCCGTGACGTGATGCGACCGGTCGCGATGACGGTGGCGGGGGACGACAGCGTCGCCGGCGTGCTGGCCCTGCACGGCTGGGGGGATCGGCTGCGGACGATGCCGGTGGTGGTGGACGGCCGGGTCCGGGGTGTGCTCGGGACCCGGGAGGTTGCCAAGGTGGCGGCGCCGCAGCGGGAGGCGACATCGGCCGCGGCGGCGATGATGCCGATCGGGCCCGACGACGTCTTCGAGGCCGGACTCCCCTTCGAGGATGCGCTCACCCGCCAGCCGGGCTCCGCCGGGGTCATGGTGGTGGTCGACGAGGGCCGGGTGGTGGGCCTGGTGGCGGCCGAGGAGATGGCGGCCGCCCTCGGGGAGTCGGCGCCGCGAGGGTGACCGGGGCCGGGACGCCGCGACCGACGTCTGGCACTCGCCATTTCCCTCTGCTAGCACTTGCGTTTGGAGAGTGCTAGCCTCTGGCAGTCACAGTTGTTGACTGCTAAACACCCGAGAGGAGGGAACCGGATGAACCTGAAGCCTCTGGGCGACCGCATCGTCGTGAAGCCCGCCGATGAGGACGAGGTACGGACCGCCAGCGGTCTTGTCATCCCCGACACCGCCAAGGAGAAGCCGCAACAGGGCGAAGTCCTGGCGGTGGGCCCCGGTGAGTACAAGGACGGCGAACGAATCCCGCTCGACGTCGTGGTGGGCGACAGGGTCGTCTACTCGAAGTACGGCGGCACCGAAGTCAAGTACGACGACGAGGACTATCTCATCCTGTCCGCGCGCGACGTGCTCGCGGTTGTCGGCTAGGAGGAATCACACATATGGCTGCGAAGGAACTGAAGTTCAACGAGGAGGCACGCCGAAGCCTCCAGGCGGGCGTCGACAAGCTCGCCGACACCGTCAAGGTGACGCTCGGCCCCAAGGGCCGCAACGTGGTGCTCGAGAAGAAGTGGGGTGCCCCCACCATCACCAATGACGGCGTCACCATCGCCAAGGAGATCGAGCTCGAAAACGCCTTCGAGAACATGGGCGCCCAGCTCGCCAAAGAAGTCGCCGACAAGACCAACGACGTCGCCGGCGACGGCACCACCACCGCTACCGTGCTCGCCCAGGCAATGGTGGCCGACGGGCTGCGGCTCGTCGCCGCCGGGGCCAACCCGATGGAGATGAAGCAGGGCATCGAGGACGCCGTGGCGAGCATCGTCGAGGCCATCGCGGCGGCCGCCATCGCGGTCGACTCGAGCTCACGGGACCAGATCGCCTACGTGGCGGCCAACTCGGCGGCCAGCAAGGAGATCGGCG
>CAYUDA010000288.1:0-2294 GCA_964443425.1 uncultured Acidimicrobiaceae bacterium | reverse complement strand
CAGGTTCTCGCGGGCGGTGAGCACGTAGTCGACCGCGGCGAATTGCCCGGTGAGGCTGATCTGCTCACGGACCCGGGCGGGCTGCGTCGCCACGTCGAAGCCGCCGACGCTGGCGGTCCCGCCGTCGGCCTTGATCAGCGTCGTCAAGATGTTGATGGTGGTGGTCTTGCCGGAGCCATTGGCCCCGAGCAGGGCAAAGACGGTGCCCCGTGCGACGCTGAACGACACGTCTTCGAGCACGGGCACGCCCTTGTAGCCCTTGCGGAGATGGCTCACCTCGATGGCGGTGGTGGGGTCAGGCATGGCTCTCATCTGTCTCCTCGTCCTGGCCGTGGGCGCGTGATCACAACGTCACCGAAGGAGGTCCGGGCGCGGACCTGGACCGTCTCGGCAGACTGTTCCGGGTCGTCGGCGGGGGAGAGGGTGTTGCGGATCTGCCCGAATCGGGTGGTGGCGTCGATCCAGGCCGCCGAGCCCTCCATGATTCCGATCTCGAGCCCGCCGCACGCCGTCTCGATGGTTACCGAACCACGGGCGACCTGACCGAGGCGGATGTCGCCGTTGGCGGTCTTGACGGTGACGTCGCGGCCGGCATCTTCGATCGTGACATCACCGTTGGACGACTTGACCTTCACGTCACCTCCGACCTGACCGATCCGTGTCGAGCCGCTGTGGTTCTTGACATCGGCGTCGCCGGCGACGGTGCCGACGGTGATGTCGCCGGTCGTCACGATGTCGGCGTCGCCTGATGCCCCTTCCAAGGTGACTCGCCCCGCTCCGCTGTGCACCTGCACCGCCCCGACCTGGTCGAGTCGCACAATGCCGGCTCCCGTCCTCACGTCGACGTCGCCGAGCCTGCCGTCGCAGCGGATGTCGCCGAAGCCGGCCTCGGCGGTCAGTGAAGAACCCTCGGGGAGCTCCACGGTGACGTCGACCGAGCCGCTCCGACCCAATCCGAGATATCCGGTGATGCCGCGCCGCTTCGGCACCCGGATGGTGAGGTTCCCGTTCGCCATGTCGACCCTTGTCTGCTGCGCCGCCTCAATGTCCACCGGCCTGCTGCGATCGCTCGGATTCACCGCCACCACCGTGTCGGTACGGTCGCCGGCGATCACATGCACCATGCCCTGAGTCAGATCGATCGAGAGGGCGATGGGCTGGTCCGTCTCGAATGGAGGCATCTGTGCCTCTCGTCGGCTCCCGGCATCCCGCGTGTTCATCGCACCCACCCCGTATATCGCTGGCTGCCGGGCAGGGTCCGCGTCAGCTGCCCTTGGAGACCGTCGGCGGCCGCAGCCGCGGTGCGCACCAGCCATGCGTTCAGCGACAGACCCTCCCGGCGGGCCGCCTCCTCGATCCTCGCCTTGAGCCCCTCCGGGAGCCGCAGGTTGAGCCGCGAGGTGCCGCCGTCTTCTCCACCGGCCGCGACGTCGAGGGACGTCGGCGTCCCGGCGGTCTCGCCGATCGCCTCCGAAGGCAGGGTCACCACGAAATCCGGGTCGCTGCCGCGCAGGCGGACTTCGACTGCTCCCGGAGCCAGTTCGGTGGTGATCTCGTCGGCGGCGGCGGAGATCGTCTCGAGCAGGACGAGACGCGCCGCAGCTTCCATGCCGCCCGAGAGTCGTTCGACCACGGCTCTGCTCTCGGCGCCTCCGGTCTCCGCCATGGCGATCAGCTGGTGGTGCAGGGTCTCGACGAATGGTGCAAGTTGCATGGTGCCATTCTGGCACCAATTATGGCACCATACAAGTGCCAGGCGGAACAAGCGGATGCGCCGGGTCGGATCGAGTCCAGACCGTCCTGCGGAGGATCGGCAACGGTCCCACCGATATGGGGGAGAATCGGGAGGTGGCCGGCACCGATCCACTCCAGCTCACCTTGTCGGAACTGCGCGCGGTGGCGGCTTTCGCCGTGGCCTGCGCCGAACCCGCTGCGGCGATCTTCGGGCTCGATTGCCCCGACGATCCGCGGCCACGGGATGCACTCGACGAGGCGCGCCGGTTCGCGGCGGGGGGCGACCGAACCAAGGCGCTACGCGTCACCTCACTGGCAGCGCATCGAGCAGCACGGGAGGCGCAGGAAGCGGGGAAGGAGGCCGCCGCCCATGCGGCGCGTGCCGCGGGGCACGCGGCAGCCTCTGCCTACCTCCACCCGCTGGCGAAGGCGCACCAGGTCGTGCACATCCTCGGATCGGCTGCCCACGCGGCACGGGCCATCGAACTGAATGCGGACGACGATCGCGGCGCCGGCGCAGCCTTCATCGAGAAGGTCTTGGCTCTGGCTGACCCGATCGT
>CAYUDA010000287.1:0-2305 GCA_964443425.1 uncultured Acidimicrobiaceae bacterium | reverse complement strand
CCAAGTCGCTCATCTTCCTGCCGATGGCGATCTCGTTCGTCGGCGCCAGCGTGGTGTGGGGATTCGTCTACTACTTCCGGGCCCCGGGTTACGGCGCACAGATCGGCGTGATCAACGCGATCTGGGACGGGCTCGGAGGCCAGCCGGTCGACTGGCTTCGCCAGCAGCCGTGGAACAACCTCTTCCTGATGGTGATCCTGGTGTGGCTCCAGACCGGCTTCTCCATGGTGATCCTGTCCTCGGCCATCAAGTCGGTTCCTGTGGAGTTGCAGGAGGCGGCCCGCATCGACGGTGCCACCGAGTGGCAGTCCTTCCGGCGGGTCGTCTTCCCAGTCATCTTCTCGACGGTGATGGTGGTGTGGACCACGGTGGTCATCACGGTGTGGAAGACGTTCGACATCGTCTTCGTCATGACCGGAGGCCGTGAGGGCACTCAGGTGGTGGCCGAGACGATGGTGCGGGAGTTCTTCACGAATCGGAACAACGGGATCGGCGCCGCCCTGGCGGTCGTCCTGTTCATCGCGGTGGTGCCGGTTCTCGCCCTCAATGTCAAACGGTTCCGGGCAGAGGAGGCGATGCGATGACGACGACAGAGACAGAGCACGCCGCCATCGAGGTGCCCAAAGAGTCGCGTGGCGGCTTCAAGAAGGTGCCCGTCTACCTGGCGGTGGGCGTGATTGCCACCCTGTGGACGATCCCATCGCTCGGGCTGTTCATCAGCTCGCTGCGGGAGCCGCGCTCGATCCGGGCTTCTGGATGGTGGAACGTGTTCGGCCACCTTTTCGATAGCGCGACGTGGACCCTGCAGAACTACCGGACCGCCCTCGACCAGGGCTTCGGCAACGCCTTCGCCAACTCGTTGGCGGTGACGATCCCGGCGGTGGTGATCCCGATCACGATCGCGGCATTTGCCGCCTACGCCTTCGCCTGGATGGAGTTCCCGGGCCGCAACGTGCTGTTCGTGACCGTCGTCGGTCTCATGGTGGTTCCGCTCCAGATGGCGCTGATCCCGATCCTGAAGATCTACACCTCGGTCAACATCAACGGCACCTTCCCGGCGATCTGGCTCGCCCACGCCGGGTTCGGGCTGCCGCTGGCCGTCTACCTGTTACGGAACTACATGGGGTCGCTCCCTTCCTCGATCATCGAGTCCGCCAAGATCGACGGCGCCGATCACTTCACGATCTTCAGCCGTCTCGTCGTCCCGCTCTCGGTGCCGGTGCTTGCGTCGTTCGCCATCTTCCAGTTCCTCTGGGTGTGGAACGACTACCTGGTGGCGCTGATCTTCCTGGGCAACAACCCGAAGGTAGCGGTGCTCACCCAGAGCCTCGCCACCTTGTCGGGTCGTGGCGAGGGCGCTCTCAACCTGCTCCCGGCGGCGGCATTCGTGACGATGATCCTCCCGCTGGTTGTCTTCTTCGGATTGCAGCGGTTCTTCGTCCGGGGCCTGACGGCCGGATCGGTGAAGGGGTAGGTCTCGCCACAGGTGGATGTGCCGGAAACGGAGAGCTGGCGACGCCGCAACTGGCTCGCGATCGCGATCGGCACGATCGTGATGATGTTCAGCTACTTCACGTATGCGGCTGCGTTCGCGGTGCCCGAAGGCGAGAAGGTGCAGGTCAACACGGGTCTGCTCGGGATCGGGCTGGTGGTGGCGCCCTTCGTCTTCGTGGCGGTGGGGGTCGTCTCCCGCAACACGGACTTCCCGAAGCGGGTGCTGCAGTCGATGGGCTTGCTCATCGTGCTCGGCCTCTCGGTCGGGTTGCTGTCGCCCGCCCTCGGCGCCACCGCCGGTTTCGGCGCCGGGGGCGCCCTCGCCCTCAGCCGTCCCGACTTCAGGCGGGTGGTGCGGCGGCGGGTGTGGGCGGTGGTGGTGACCGTGCTCTACACCTTCATGCTGCTGGTGGTTGCCCCGGCGGCGGGCGTGTTCACCGGGGGACTGTTGCCGCTGCTGATGGTGGGGTTCGCCGACGAGTACACGGCGTGGAGGGCGGCCGACTGGAAGTGATGGGCCACCGTTCCGCGAGCCGGAGAGGGGAATCGAACCCCTGACCTACGCATTACGAGTACCTGCCGCCTATGCGCTTGACGCGGATGGTTTCACGCTCGCATCTCGTTATGTATGCGCGAGCTTGTCGAGCAGCTCGCGGTCCTCAGCAATGAGGTCCGCGATCGCCTGCTTGAATTGCGGACTGCCACGCCGAGTGTCGATTCGATCCCAGATCGCGGCGCGGATCTCCTCAGAGACAGAGACCCCCTCGATTCGAGCCACCATCTCGAGCTGGCGCGCCTGCTCTTCGCCGAT